>NZ_JADEWV010000114.1 GCF_015207455.1 Microcoleus sp. LEGE 07076 | reverse complement strand
CTCCGGCGCTACGCAAACAGGCCGAGCAGCAGCAAACTCTCAAGTCTAAGCCGTTTGTTCCGAGACGCCCGATTGTTGACCGCGCGGGGAATGTTTTGGCGATCGACAGACAGGTGTACACCCTCTACGCTCACCCGAAGTTGTTTAACCATACAAAGGCCGAAATTGCGTCTTCTTTGGCTCCGATGCTGCCGATCGAACTGAGTCCGGGCACTACGCCGGAAACTGAACTGCTGCGCCGGTTTAATCTGGGCGAAAGCGGCATTACAATTGCCGATTCTCTGGCTCAAGAGGTGGCAGATCGCGTGGGGCGGATGCAAATTAAAAATAGTCTGGTGGATGGGCTGGAGTTGGTGCGACAGCAGCAGCGTTTTTACCCGCAGCAGGAGTTGGCTGCGGATATTCTGGGTTATGTGGATGGGGAACGGAAGGGACAAGCTGGGGTAGAGTACAGTCAGCAGAATTTGCTGGAACGATCGATGCCCTCGATTCAATTTAGCAAGTCTATCGACGGACAATGGGTTCCCGATCGGCTGACGGCAGGTTTTGTGCAGCTTGATGATTTGAAATTGCAACTGACGATCGACAGTCGCTTGCAGCGGGCCGCGCGGATTGCTCTCAAGGAGAAAATGAAGGAATACGCGGCGAAGCGGGGTGCGGTGATTGTGATGGATGCCCGCAACGGGGAATTGCTGTCAGTGGTAGCGGAACCTACCTATGACCCTAATGAATATTTTAATTTCGATTTGTCGCGCTATAAAAATTGGGCTGTAACTGATGTTTACGAGCCTGGTTCGACCTTTAAAGCGATTAATGTGGCGATCGCCCTAGAAGCCGGTGCGGTCAAACCTAACACTGTATTTAACGACGAAGGTCGGATTTACATGGATGTCTGGACTATCCAAAATTCCGATTACCAACAAGCAGGTGCCCGCGGGCCTTCTACTGTGACTGAAATTTTGAAACATTCGAGTAACGTGGGGATGGTACACGTAATGAGAAACATGAAACCTTCTCTTTACTATCAAGCTTTAGAAAAACTCGGACTCGGACAAACTTCCGGGACTGATTTGCCTTTTGAAGTAACGAGTCAGCTTAAAAATCGAGAGCAATTTATTAATTCTCCAGTAGAAGTTGCTACGACTGCTTTTGGTCAGGGTTTTTCGATTACTCCGATACAGTTGGTACAGCTTAACGGAGCTTTGGCCAACGGTGGCAAGTTAGTAACTCCTCATGTTGTGCGGGGACTTTTCGACCGCGATGGTCAAGCTTTTTGGAAGCTTCCGAGGGCTGTTCCGAAGCAAGTTTTTTCGCCGAAAACCACTAAGCAGGTTTTAGAAATGATGGAAACTGTGGTTGATGGCGGTACGGGAAAAGCTGCACAAATTCCCGGCTATCGGATTGCAGGGAAAACGGGTACGGCTCAAAAAGCTAATGCTGGTGGCGGTTATTCTCAGAAGGCAATTATTACTAGCTTTGTGGGCATAATGCCTGTGGAGGCTCCTGAATATGTAGTGCTGGCGGTGATTGATGAACCCAAGGGCGGTTCCGGGGGAGTTGTCGCCGCGCCGATTGTGGAGTCGGTGATGGAGGCGCTGATTAATATTGAGAAGATTGCGCCGAGCAAGAAGTAGGAAAGGCGGGTGATATCAATTCCGATTGCACTGATACCGGAATTGTTGACTATTGACTGTTGACTGTGGACGGGCGGGTGGAAAAACTGAATGGTTGAGTGTTAACTGTTGATTCGATTTTATGATTGGGATGCAACCGGAAACGATCTGAATGGAGATAAATCCTGTACAGGCTAACTTCACCTTTTTATCGCATCGGTACCCAGAGGTATTAAACCCGCCCCGGCCTGGATATTGCGGTCAATTCAGGTCTGCATGATTTTAATTCACTGCCGATTAATTGATGCGAATAAAATCCTGTCGGCGCGTGGTGCGGGTTGACAAATATTTGGGGTTTTGCTGCTGATATTTGAGTGAACGCGCCCCTACAAGATTTGCCTTTATTGACTGGATATCAGTAGCAATATCTTTCTTTGTTGCTGTTGGGATTGGGTTTGGATTGTCTTTTGGAGGTGCGCTGATGTCCTAAGAGAGTGGAGATAATCACGCACCGATCGCCATTTTTGAGATGAGGATGAAATAGTGTGAGGTTTCCTTTGGCTTGAATGCTTGTTAAACCGCATTCGTCAGTCTTGTTATAAACTGGGCAACCTCGGTAATTGAACATCGCCCGCCAGACTGTTCCATCTTTTTTTACTTGATTTGTGTTTTCATTAACTTGGCGCAATGTTGTATCATTTGTATGTATTTGAATTTGCGCTTCTAAGCTTTTCCATTGACTGGCTGGCACTCGGGCAGGGGAAATGTCGGATTTGTGAATTGCTACCTGTACGTTTTTTCCGACTTGTTTGAAGCTGGTTTGCCAGGATTTTTTGTCGCGTTTGGCGTTGCTTTGGGCTAGTTTCATTGCCCAATAAGCTCGATCGAGCGATAGCTTTAAACGGTGGTTGTTGATGAACATTAGCCAGCTTGGGGTGGCGATCGCGCTGAATATGCCAAGGATCGTGACAATTATTAATATTTCAAGGAATGTAAAGCCCGCAGCCGATGCGGTTGTTCGGCTTCTGAGCAATTTATGGACTGACATTTGGATGCACTCCTAAAATTTTGGGTTAAAAAAAGGTTGTGGTAGCTATTTTGGATTAGGCTTATTTTAATTACTGAATTTGGTGTTTGTGTAAATCAGTGTTGCAAAACTTTATTAAAAATACAATCATCCGCAAGTCATAGAAATATAGCATAGTCAGGAGGCTCAATCAAACTACCTGACTGCCCAAAAGCAGTCTTGCATAAGTTACACAAGCGCATGGTTGTGGAAAGCCAACAAGCTACCACGGATCTCTAGTAATTATGGCTCTTTCGGATATTTGGGGGAAAATGTATATTTGGCTGCGGGGTAATGGGTAATTGGGAAAAAGGTAATTAGTAATTGGCGATCGATTCGTGGCCTATTACCAATTACCCACTACCTCTTGCCAAACATTAGGTTAACTTATTACCAAAAGTTCAGGAGAGCGATCGAGACAGCCGTACAAGGGATCTGGGTACTTCGGCCGAGGCGGGTTAATCCGCTCGAAGTCAAAGCGCCACAGGGATCTGGCTTAACAATCGCCTATCGATCGATCCAAAAATGTAAATCAAACAGCTAAAAACCTCTGAATCACCTCATCGCTCAATTCGCTAGTGCTTCCCGAAGCCACAATTCCCCCTTTTTGCATAGCATAATACCAGTCAGCTTGCCGCACAAAATGCAAATGCTGCTCCACCAACAAAACCGAAATTCCCCTAGTAGCAACCACGCGGCGCACCGCAGCCTCAATATCCAAAATAATCGACGGTTGAATCCCCTCCGTCGGTTCATCCAAAACCAGCAACTTCGGCTCACCCATCAAAGCCCTAGCAATCGCCAACTGCTGCTGCTGTCCCCCGCTCAAATCACCTCCCATGCGATCGAGCATAGTCTTCAAAACCGGAAACAAATCAAAAATCTCATCAGGAACTTCAGGATTTTTGGTCAGAGTTGGTTTCGCTTCCAAGCCTAACAATAAATTTTCTTTAACACTCAAACGCGGGATAATTTCGCGCCCTTGAGGCACGTAACCAATCCCCAATTTAGCCCGCTGGTGAGTCAATTTAGAGACAATAGATTGTCCGCCAAAATTAATTGTGCCACTGCGAGGTTGCAGCAACCCCATTAGAGTTTTGAGCATAGTAGTTTTGCCAACACCATTGCGACCGATCAAACAAACCATTTGTCCCGCATTAACGGTTAAATCGACACCGCGAAGAATGTGGCTTTCACCGTAAAAAACATTCAAATCAGAAACTTTTAGCATAACTGTTGGTTATTGGTTATTGGTTATTGGTTGTTGGTTTTTGGTTGTTGGTTTTTGGTTGTTGGTTATTGGTTATTGGTTTTTGGTTGTTGGTTATTGGTTATTGGTTATTGGTTACTTGCTACGAATTCCCAATTTCCAATTCTCAATTCTCAATTCCTAATAACAAATAACAAATAACAAATAACAGTCAACTGACTACTCTTCTGGTTTTCCCAAATATACCTCAATTACCCTATCGTCATTTTGCACCTCATCCATCGTTCCTTCACACAAAACAGAACCCTGATGCAAAACCGTCACCTTTTTAGCAATTTGCCGCACAAACTCCATATCGTGTTCTATCACCAACACCGAGTGACTTTCTGCCAGCGAAATCAGCAAATCTCCAGTTAGCGCCGTTTCCTCATCAGTCAAACCCGCCACAGGTTCATCCACCAACAACAAATCGGGAGATTGAGCCACCAACATCCCAATTTCCAACCACTGCTTTTCCCCATGAGAAAGTAAACCCGCAGGAACATCAGATTTAGCAACCAAACCAATTGTTTCTAACAAACCTGCAACCGTGCGCTTTTCAGCTACAGGAGAACCCTTAAACAAAGTTGGAAATACATTTTTATTTCCGTTGCAAGATAGCTCTAAATTTTCCCGCGGCGTTAAATTCAAATAAACTCGCGGCGTTTGAAACTTGCGGCCAATACCCAGGCGAGCAATCTGATATTCCGACAATTTGCGTAAATTGCGTCCTTTAAAAATTACCCGCCCTTCCGTCGGCTGCACCTTCCCGGTAATCGAATCGAGAAAAGTTGTTTTCCCCGCACCGTTGGGGCCAATGATAACTCGCAGTTCGCCCGCATCCATACTAAAATTTAAACCATTGATGGCTTTAAAACCGTCAAAACTAACAGTCAAGTTTTCTATTTCTAATACTTTTTGGTTCATATTCTTATCCTTAGTTTTAGTTGTAGGGTGTGTCAGTCAGCAGTATTTGGAAAATCCGAATAATCTGCGGGCTGACGCACCTTGCATAACTGCTTGTCCTTAATTGTCTTTGTAGGGTGCGTCAGCCTATAGTCTTTGAGCTAGCCGAAACATCTACTGACTGACGCACCCTACATAACAACCGCTTGTCCTTAGTTTTAGTTGTAGGATGCGTCAGCCTATAGTCTTTGAGCTAGCCGAAACATCTACTGACTGACGCACCCTACATAACAACCGCTTGTCCTTAGTTTTAGTTGTAGGGTGCGTCAGCCTATAGTCTTTGAGCTAGCCGAAACATCTACTGACTGACGCACCCTACATAACAACCGCTTGTCCTGATTTTATTAACTTCGTAGGTGCGTCAGCTAATCGTATTTAGACAAGCCCGAAATCTGCTAACTGACGCACCCTACCGCCGATTTATTCTAACTGAAAACTGCTAGAAGTGCTCGCTACAGGAGCTATATGTGCAGCCATAATCCGCTCAGCCAACTTCGATAGCGGCAGACTTTGCAAATACACTTTTCCAGGCCCGGTTAGCTTGACCAAAAACAAGCCTTCGCCGCCAAATAGAGCATTTCTAAAACCGCCCACAAACTGAATATTGTAATCTACAGTCGGCCCAAAAGCTACCAAACAGCCAGTGTCAGCCCGCAACACTTCGCCAACTCCCAAATTTTTCTCAACTATTGTTCCTCCCGCATGAACAAAAGCTAGTCCATCACCCTGCAATTTTTGCAGAATAAAGCCTTCTCCGCCAAAGAAACCGGCACCTAGGCGCTTGGTGAAAGCTACATCAATGTCAATACCGTTTGCTGCACAGAGAAATGAGTCTTTTTGACAAAGAAATTTGCCGCCAAGTTGGCCTAAATCGAGGGGAATTATTTTCCCAGGATAGGGGGCGGCAAAAGCGACGCGGGCCTTGCGATTTCCGCTGTTGACAAAGGTGCTAATAAAAAAACTTTCCCCTGTCAGCATCCGTTTGAAACCTTGAAATATGCCACCACCTGTGGCTGTTTGCATCTGGATGTCGCCTTCCATGTATGTCATGGCTCCCACTTCAGCTCTGACGCCTTCTCTGGGATCTAGTTCGATTTCAATCAGTTGCAAATCGTCGCCGTAGATTTTGTAGTCAATAATATCTGCCATATGTTTCCCCTGAAGTTAAATAACTGATTATTTTACTACACAAGTTTTACTGGCGGCCCGCAATAATACCTTATATGACGATCGCTCAATGTTCAAGTTCTTCTTTTTCTAGCTGTGCTTCGGGGTCTTGTTCGAGGCTGGGGTAAGTAGATACGTACTTCGGTTTTCTGAACATGGTGCGGATTCGAGCTAAATCTCCATCTTTAAACCACCCGACTATGCCGTCTGGCAGGATGGTAACTACTATTAAGAATAGCGCGCCTTGGAAAAATAGCCACACTTCAGGAAATTGTTCGCTCAAAAAACTTTTGCCAAAATTGACGAGCAGCGCTCCGATTATTGCTCCTGATAATGTGGCACGGCCTCCTACTGCTACCCAAATTACCATTTCGATGGAAAATGCAATATCCATCGCTTTCGGGGAAATGATTCCTGTTTGTACGGTGAATAAAGCGCCTGCAATCCCTGCCAAACCGGCGGAAATTGCAAATACTAAAACTTTGTATCCTGTGGGATTGTAGCCTGAGAAACGCAGGCGCACTTCGTCGTCGCGAATTGCTACTAGCAACCGCCCGAAACGCCCGCTTGTCAGCCATCGGCAGAGGGCGTAAGTTGCTACTAGAAATAGTACGGTGAGAATGTAGAATATATATTGAGTATCTCGATCGTTTACTGTGGCTCCGAACAGGGTTTTAAAGTCGGTGAGTCCGTTGGTGCCGTTAATCAGTTTTTGCTGACCGTTGAAAAAGTTGAAAAATACAATTGTTGCGGCTTGGGTGAGAATCGAAAAGTAAACGCCTCGAATTCGATTGCGGAATACTAAGTAACCCAAAATTCCGCCCACGAGGGCGGGGATCAGGAATACTGCGGCGACTGAGAAGGGAAAAGAGTAAAATGGTTGCCAAAACCAAGGCAGTTCGGTGACGCCGTAGAGGCTCATAAATTCTGGCAGTTGAGTGCTGGCGGTTGGGGGAATTTGTAGTTTTAGGTGCATGGCGAATGCGTAGCCGCCGATCGCAAAAAATACGCCGTGTCCTAGACTGAGTAAACCGGTGTATCCCCAGATCAAGTCTATGCCGAGGGCTGCAATTGCTAGTGCTAAAAATCGGCCCAATTGGTTGAGACGAGCGTCAGGAAGTATTCCTGGGACGAGCAATATAAATGTCAGGGCGATCGCCCCCAGGATTGCTGCTTCTTTTAGCAGTGCCTTTTTTTGTGTATTTTTCATTTTTTTGGCGCTCAAAGCTGTAGTTGTTAATTCTCAACAGTGCGTCCTTTTTGCGGAAAAATTCCTCCTGGCTTGACTTGCAAAAAAGCGATAATTAAGGCAAATACCATCACTTTTGCCATGCTGGTGGTGGCGAAAAATGTGAAGAAATCAGCTAAAGGCTTGATAGGAGCAAACATTAATGCTAATGTCCCAGAGCCGATTAGGTAATTTGCAGTGCCGATCGCCATTGCAGCAACTACACTCCCCACAATCTTCCCGACACCGCCCACAACCACAACCATAAAAGTATCGACAATATAATTTTGTCCGGTATTTGAGCCTACCGAACCGATCAGACTAATCGCGCACCCAGCGACACCAGCCAACCCCGAACCCAAAGCAAAAGTCAGCGCATCTACTTTCTCGGTAGGTATGCCCAAACAAGCGCTCATGCTGCGATTTTGCGTCACAGCGCGAATCCGCAATCCCCACACAGACTTTTGCAAAAATAGGTAAATTCCCGCCAAACAAATTGCTGTCAGCGCAATAATAAAAAGTCGGGCGTAGGGTAACTGAAAATTGCCCAGCGGGATGCCGCCGCGCAGCCATGCAGGGGCTGTCACATCAACGTTTTGAGAGCCAAACCAAGGTTTAGTTACTGCCAGTTTGTAAGTTTGTGCTAAAACTGCGCTGACAGCCCAGGAAATAGCCAAAGACAGAGGCAAAATTATGGCGATAATTCCGTTGCGAATGCGATCGAAATCCGCGCGCCGTTTCAGCACCTGCAATCCGCCAAAAAATAGCAAACAAAATACAGCAATTCCCGCTACCAGCACCCAACTGACGCTGCGGACAAACTGCTGCAAAATTAAACTTACGCCCCACGTCGCCAGCAAAGTTTCTAGCGGCCGCCCGTAGAGATAGCGAATCACTCCGCGTTCGAGAATTAATCCTACCAGCGCCGCTACTAAAAAAGCTAAAGGCACGGCAAATAAAATATAGGTTTCAAAGGCAAATCCTCCCATACCTTTGAAGACATTTTGCACTACAAAAGTTGTATAAGCTCCCAGCATCATCAATTCGCCGTGAGCCATATTAATCACGCCCATCAGCCCAAAAATAATTGCCAATCCCAGGGCTGCAATTAGTAAAACAGCGCCGATACTAATGCCGTTAAATACACCGTCTAATATCGCCACTTTTGTTACTCCTGCTTTTTTACATACAGTAATATTTGTTGTAGAGGTAGGTTTTATTTCATGGGTCTCAACTTAGAACTAAAACCATCTGTATAATAGCGCTGGTAGCCAAGTCTCGATCCCCCTAAATCCCCCTTAAGAAGGGGGACTTTGAAGACTCCAGTGCCCCCTTCTTAAGGGGAGTAGGGGTTGACGAAAGAAGACTCCAGTTCCCCCTTATTAAGGGAGTAGGGATTGACGAAAGAATGCTCTTACTCCCCCCTTATTAAGGGGGGTCGGGGGGGATCTCCGGGTTTGAAGACACGCTCTAGGGGGAGCGAAGATACGTTACCAAGGTTAATAAAATTGGTCTTGGCTACTTAGGTCGCCTTAAATTTGCCGCCTTTTGCGGGGTCAGACCAATCGCAAGAAAATCCTTGTGTTTCAGCGACAAATTGGTTCCAAGGAATCGGTTTCACTGCTTCTGGCGTAGCAAAAGCGATCTCAAACAAACCGTCATCTCTCACTTGACCCAACCGCACAAATTTAGCAAGGTGGTGGTTGTTTTCGAGTGTAACTTTGCCCTCCGGTGCGTCAAAGGTTTGACCCAAAGCTGCAGCCCGCACTTTTTCCAAATCGTCGGCTGTCCCGGCTTTTTCGACGGCTTGCTTCCACAGGTAAACCATGATGTAAGCTGCTTCCATCGGGTCGTTGGTCACTCTGTCATTGCCGTATTTTGCTTTGAATGCTTCGACAAACTTTTGATTTTCTGGGGTTTCCACTGTCATGAAGTAATTCCAAGCGGCGTAATGACCTTTGAGATATTCTACGCCGATCGCCTTTACTTCTTCTTCTGCAATACTCACAGACATTGACGGATACTTGTCCGGGCCCAAACCTGCACCCTGCAACTGTTTGAAAAATGCGACGTTGCTGTCGCCGTTGAGGGAATTGAAAATGACCCCGCCGTCGGGCAAAGCTGCCTTGATTTTAGTAATAATTGGCGTGACTTCTGTGCCGCCCAAAGGAATGTAATCTTCCCCAACTAATTCGCCGCCTTTGGCTGCTAGCTGTGCTTTAATAATGGTGTTTGCGGTGCGGGGAAAAACGTAGTCAGACCCGACTAAAAAGAATTTTTTGCCTTTATTTTCTAGCAGCCAGTCAACTGCTGGTTCGATTTGTTGGTTCGGGGCAGCCCCGGTGTAAAAGATGTTTTTTGAACACTCTTGACCCTCGTATTGTACGGGATACCAGAGCATATGATTTTTTTCTTCAAATACTGGCAATACTGCTTTGCGGCTGGCGGATGTCCAGCAGCCGAAGACTGTGACAACTTTATCTTGGTCGATCAATTTTTTGGCTTTTTCGGCAAAAGTCGGCCAGTCTGAGTTGCCATCTTCTATTACTGCTTCGATTTGTTTTCCGAGGACTCCGCCAGCTTTGTTGATTTCTTCGATCGCTAATTGTTCGGCATCGACAACGCTTTTTTCGCTGATTGACATTGTGCCGCTCAAGGAATGCAAAATTCCTACTTTGATCGTGTTTCCGCTACCTGCTGCTGGTGCAGTTCCTGTTGTTGTTGGAGAAGCGACTGGGGTGGCTGTTGGAGTCGGAGTTCTACAAGCTTTGAGGAATAAACTGGATGTCAGGGTAGCTGAACTGTATAAAAGAAATTTCCGCCGATCGAATCGCTTTGTCATTTTTCCTTGTTACTCTATAAATAGCTCAGTCAGATGATTGAGAATAATAACATATGACGACTTGATATTATTACTAGCTTGAGAATACTGTTGTATGTTTAGATACAAAACTTATTATGAGTTGACAAAATGAAGGTTTTGTGGGCGATTAGGGAAATTTTGGTAGAAATGAAATTGAGACAGCAAAGTAAGTCATGTCAGCAATTATTCTGAAATTAGAAACTCGCTTTTTTTAGACAAACAGCTTATTGATGCGCTTGGAGTTGGGCATAAATTGGGTCTTCGCACAATCATAGGCAATTAGTCCAAATCTTAAATGCCCCGATCGACGATCAGCCAGAAACCGGGTTTGTCCACCAAAATATTGGCTTCAAACTCTCAATCTCGGTAAAAAAACTGGTTTCGGGAAATGGAGAATAGCGGACTCGAACCGCTGGCCTCTGCGGTGCGATCGCAGCGCTCTACCAACTGAGCTAATTCCCCTGATTGACTTTTAATTTAGCATTTTAGATGCGGGATTGCTCAATCTAAAAGGCTTACAGGTCGCGTTTGTTTGCTTGTTTGTTTTGCAGACCGTCACTAACGGTAGCACGTGACGGCTAAAAACGTCAAGTGTTTTAGGCTGCCGGCTCGGTGGGGGCGATCGAGCAAAGTTGTGCCACTCTGTCCAACTCTAAATCAGCAAAATAGTCCACCGTCCAATTAGCTTGGCGCTGGATCATGTGAAACGGGTAAGTGTGAGTCACTCCAGCAACTTGAATCCCCGCTTTTTTCGCCGCTTCAATCCCAACAAAAGTATCTTCTAGGGCCAAACACTCGATCGGTTGCAGCTTAAAATCGGGATATTTCTGGTTGAGAAGTTCCACAGCCAACAGATAGCCGTCGGGTTGTGGCTTACTCGCCGTCAAGTCGTCACCGGCGACAATTAACTCAAAGTTTACTGCTAAACCGGCTCGATCTAAGACAAATTCTATATCCGATCGCATTGCCCCGCTAACTACGGCCATTTTTAGTCCAGAAACGCGAATTTTGTCAATAAATTCTGCTAAACCCGGATAAATCGGCAATGTTTCCAAACTATCTATTTTTTCTCGATAAGCTTTGGCCTTGCCTAACAGCAAGCGGTCGAGGTATGTTGGTGTGAGATATCTTCCCCGGCGTTGGAGCAGTTCGGTAATGCAAGCGCGATCGCTCTTTCCCAAACAAATTTCTCGAAACTCCCCGCGTTTGAGCTGTAGATTTTCATCTAGCATCAGTCGATCGATTATGTTCTCGTGAATCGGCTCGTCATTAATAATAACGCCATTAAAATCAAATAAAACTGCTTTTAGAGTCATTAGTTATTGGTTATTGGTTATTTGTTATTTGTTATTTGTTATTGGTTATATCAAATCCGGTAGCATCGGAATGATTCAGATATATATTCTCTCCCTCTGTGTACTCTGTGTTCTCTGCGGTTCAATCATTCCGATGCAACCGGAAACGATATTATTGGTTATTAGTTATTGGTTATTGGTTATTAGTTGTTAGTTGTTAGTCATCTTGCCCGAAGATCGAAGTCGAAGGGTAGTCATTAAGCTGTCGGACATTTAAATTGTATGTTCAGGGCGGGAGACCCCACAAGACGAGGAATTGTTTTGTGACATATAATTTATATACAGAACCGCTATATCCGTCAACAGTTAACTGTTAACTGTCAACAGTTAACTGTTAACAGTTAACAATCAACTGTCAACTGTCAATACATCAAGCGGGTGCTGGAATGCCCGGTAAATTGCCATCAAAATCAGGAGCGCGATCGTCCAAATTCCACACCTTCGGCTGACGCACCGGCTCCAAATCTTCCCCAGGTAGAGGTTTCACGCCCTGCGTCACCTGATGCACCCACCAATGTTCCTGAGTTTGCACCGCCGCAAATCCCGCCGCCCCCGCCCAAGCATCCAGACTACCAGTAGCGTAAGACTTAATATAAGGCTCTTCAAAGATATCAGTCAGCCACTCTGTCTGCCGCAAAGTTTTTTGATTTCCGTCCAAAATTGCCACTTGTCCCCCAACCTTCAGCAGTCGGAAGCTTTCTCGCAAAATTGCCCGCGAGACAGCAGGCGGCGTCTCGTGAAACAGCAAGGAAGCTGCGACTAAATCGAAGCTGCTGTCAGCAAAACCCACGCTTTCGGCATTTCCGTGCAACCACTCGATATTTAAGCCGGCTTTTTGCGCTTTCATGGAGGCGACTACCAGCATATAAGGTGACAAGTCCAGGCCGATTACTTCCGCTTCTGGAAAGGCTTTTTTGAGCATCAGTGCGGTTGAACCGGTGCCACATCCCAAATCGATGATTCGGCGCGGGTTGACCCGCACAGCGTCAATTAAGCCTTGCCTGACGGCTGTTTCCTGGGGAGGTAAAACGTATTGGGTAATTGGATCGTAGGAAACGGCGGCACTGGGGTTGAGGTAGCCGCCTTTGATGCCGTGAAAGTTTTGGCTGCTGTAATATTCGGGATAAACTAGGTTGGGTTGTCGGTGGCGATCGCCCGCTTTTTCCCAGTCGGTACCTTCGTAGAGCCGTTTGATTGCTTCTTCATCGATCGCCAGCCGGATCAGCGGCGACAAAAAGCGCTCGAAAATTGTATCCTTGCCAACAGCCATAAAACTCCTGTCACAAAAACTCTTTTAATTTTAACCAACGCGAGTAAACTTGGGAGCATCTGTGTTTGGCTTTTATAGAAGTGCGAGTCATATCATGTCCGATCGATTGACCCAATAAGTAAGGTTTGTAGTGCGGACTTGCATACGCAGCATAAAGCGTATGCAAGTCCGCACTACAAACAGTTTTTGTGATACTAATCAACCGGACATGATATCATTCAACAGCTCGCTTGCTATATATAATACTCGGCGGAGCGCCGAAAGCACTCCTAAAACGCGCTTTTTACTTTCTCGCCAGAGGCTGCCAACATCGCAGACAATCTCTCGGGCGAGCCAACCTGACCTCAGTTACATTGCTCGCTGCCGAACTTCCCGTTTGTTGCTTGCTTCAGGTCGATCGTTACTAATCGGAATTTTTACCAAAAACTCCGTGCCGCCGCCTGGAGCTTTATAAATTTTGATGCTGCCACCGTGTCCGTCAACTACAATTTTGTAGCTGATTGCTAACCCTAAACCCGTGCCTTTGCCCACTGGTTTTGTAGTAAAAAATGGGTTAAATATTTGGTCTTTAACGCTGTCGGGAATGCCGGGGCCGTTGTCGGCGATCGCCACTTTCAGAAATTTGGCGCCATTTTCGCGAACGACTCCCGTGGAAATAGTAATAATTTTATCCAGGCGATCGCACTCGTTCAAGGCATCGATCGCATTGCTCAGCAAGTTCATAAACACCTGATTTAGCTGAGACGGATAGCAGTCTACTAAAGGCACTTTTCCGTATCTCTTGACTATATAAATTCCATTTTTTATTTGGTTAGAGAGCAGCAGCAAAGTATTTTCCATGCCTTCGTGAATGTCCGCCTGCTTTTTGTCTGATTCATCGAGGCGAGAAAAGTTACGCAAAGAAAGAACGATGGTGCGAATGCGTTCGGTTCCTATTTTCATAGAATTCAATATATGCGGCAAATCTTCTTCGATAAAATCTAGCTCAATTTCTTCGCCAAAGTCTGCAATTTCCGGGGGAACTTCTGGGAAGGTTTGTTTGTATAAAGTCACCAATTCTAATAAATCTTTAGTATATTTTGTGGCGTGAGGCAAATTAGCCGAAATGAAATTAACCGGGTTGTTGATTTCGTGGGCTATCCCCGCCACCATTTGACCTAGGGATGACA
Organism: Microcoleus sp. LEGE 07076; assembly: GCF_015207455.1. GTDB lineage: Bacteria > Cyanobacteriota > Cyanobacteriia > Cyanobacteriales > Microcoleaceae > Microcoleus. Next base: position 7,125 of record NZ_JADEWV010000114.1, on the reverse strand, counting down.
TCTTTTCGCTCTGCACTAAATGAGTTTGAGTCTTTTTCAGTTCGTGCAAGGCACTATTGAGCAGTTTTACTTGGTCTTGGGTTTGACTGTAAAGGTGAGATTGAGTAATGGCGATCGCCAATTGGTCTGCTACAGCTTTTAACAGTTTAATCTCCTCCCCGCTCCAAAACCACTGAGCAGCGTGGCTGCAAATTAAATAACCCTGCCTCTGGTTTTGAGTCTGGACGGGGACGGCTAAATAGCTATTAGCTTTAAGTTCGATCGGTTGACTTGCACTCCTAGTCCAAGTGTCGCCAGTAAAAAAAATTGGCTCGGATTGGTCGCTCCGTACTGACAAATTTTCCACCAAGTAAGGCTGAAAGTTTATGGGTTGTGTCGGACACTCAGATTCGCAACATTCCCACAAAATTTGTAAGGTTTTGTTTTGGGGATCGTACCAACCAAAAGCCGCTATCTCTAAATGCAGCAAACTTACTATTTCTTCGACGGTACTTTGCACGATTTTGTCTAATTCTAGAGAAGCGCGAATGCGTCCAGCAATCCGGTTGAGCATGGCTTCTCGCTCGGCTCGACCCCGATTGTTTTCCGAGGAGTAAATTAGCCAAATTGCTGCTAGCATTGCCGGGACGAGCAGTCCGGCGACGACGGATGTCAGCAAATTTAATGCTTGCAGTTGGGATTCAATATTTTCTCTGGGAATTATTAAGGCCATTGACCAGTTAACTTCTTGGAGGGGTGCGTAGGCCGCATACACCCATTTGTTATCTATTTTTACGAGTTCGATATTCGTCTGGCGATCGATCATCTGCCGCGCAATGGTGGAGAGTGCGGGGTCTTGTGAGTGTAAAAAGCTTGGGGAGGGCCGATCGCTATTTCCGATTAAGTTATTGTTGGGATGAACAATTGGCACTCCTTCGGAATTGAGCGCAAAAGCATAACTTTCGGAACCGTACTGCAAGCTGTTAGCAACATTTGCTACTCGGTCTAATTTAATGCTGCCCGAAAGAACTCCAATTACTTGATTGGGTTCTGGAGGCAAGTTCCAAATAGGAGCTGAAATCACGATTGTCGGAACTTTTGTAGTGCGGCCGATCAGCGGGTCGGAAACATTGATATGTCCTGCCATTGCTTTTTGAAAATGTTGGCGGTCTTTGATGTTCGTCCGGTTTCCTAGAGTGCTCGTTAATGAGCCGTCGGGTTGAATTAATGACAGGATGAAAAACTCTTTTAACCTATATATTTCTCCTTGCAACTGGGGTTCGACTAATTCCCAATTGAGAGTGCGAACTTTAGGAGAGTAAGCAATGGTTTCTATTTCTGCTTTGCGACTGCTGAGCCAGCCGTCGATTTCATCGGTGCCTTTTTCGAGTTTTAATAGTGCTACTTCCTTTAAATTGTCGAGGATTAGTCCGCGCACAAAAAAATAGCTTACGCAAGCAGTTGTGCTAATGGTTAAAGCCGCGCTGCCGAGAATTAGCAGGGTTAGCAGATGGCGGCGCTGCCGTCTGTGCTGCCAAAGACTGTGCAGTTGCTGCCAGCGCGATTGAGCCCCGATGCCGATGTTTTGCCAAAAGCGGGGCAGTTTTTGCTTTTGCTGGGGCGGCTGCGCTGAAACAGACCGGGCTTGATTTGCTGGGTTTTGCATCATCAAATGTTCTCGTCGAGAGTCACAAATCGATTGAACTGCATCGTCATTCGGCAGAATTAATATCACGCAAGCAGTGAGGATTTTAGTTTTCCTAGGTTTGACAGACTGGGATGTAGAGTTATGACGGCCAACAATTTTTATGGCGATCGCGCGTTAGCGAAGCCCTCGAAGAGGATCGCATTTTATTCTGGCATCACCTTTATATTTCGACCTTCGGTTTACTTACCCTTAGTTAGTGCTTTACGATATCTTTAATATCTATCTCGTTTGTATAACAAAATAACTTTAAATAACACAGAGAAAATACGGAGTTTTTTGAATTAGCTGTGTATTCTAATTTAAGGGAAAATACTTATTGACAATTTTACGGATTTGCGCTGCGGCTTCAAGGGGAAATTTTTTCGGCTAAAGCTTTTTTGGCCAAGCGGGTTGCATAAACGGTGAGGGCGATCGTTGCTAGCAAACCAAGGCCGTAGAGAGCCCACTCAGCAGCAGTGCGCGATCGCCCGCTAGATCCGAGTGCAGCCAAACTCCCGGCCAGGGAACCGATATAAACATACATGACTGTTCCGGGGATCATGCCGATCCAAGATGCAAAAAAATAGTCTTTTAAAGATACCTGCGTGACACCAAAAGCATAGTTGAGCAAATTAAACGGAAAAACAGGAGAAAGCCGCGTCAGCAGCACAATTTTCCATCCTTCAGAGGCAACTGCGGAGTCGATCGCCTGAAATTTTTGATTTCCTTCTATCTGTTTGGAAACCCAGTCGCGAGTTAAATACCGCCCTACCAAAAAAGCACAAGTTGCGCCCAAAACCGAGCCGATGGAAACGCAAACCGAACCGCCCACAACTCCGAACAAAACGCCAGAACCCAGAGTCAGCAACGAACCGGGGATAAATAGAACCGTTGCGACAATATAAATTAGAATAAAAGCTACCGGGCCCCAAGGGCCGAGATTGGCGATCGACTCCAGCGCATTTTTCAAAATTCCTTGAAAGTCAAAAAACTTTGCCGCCACAATCAAAGCCACAGCTAAACCAATCCCTAAAATCAACTTCCACTTATTTGATGGCGGCGGATTTTGAGCGGTTTGCGATCGGGAATCATTCATTGCTTAAAATCTCCACTATCAATAATATGGGAATTGGGAATTGGGCAAACAGGGAATTGGGAATTGGGCAAACAGGGAATTGGGAATTGTTAGCTGTTGACTGTTAACTGTTAACCGTTAACTAATGACTAATGACTAATGACTAATGACTAATGACTAATGACTAATGACTAATGACTAATGACTAATGACTGATGACTAATGACTAATGACTAATGACTAATGACTAATGACTAATGACTAATGACTTCTCAAATCAAAGTGCCGCCGCAGCTAGAACCGCTACCCGCCGTACAGCCGTAACAATAAGCAGCAGTTTGCACCTCTTGAATCACATCTAAACTGCCAGATTCTAATAATTTAGCAACAGTTATCTGTTCCCCGCTGCCAGTTTTCGCCGGCAGATTTTCCATTTGGTTAAAATCGCAGTCGTAGACCTTGCCCAAATAGTCGATCGACAATTCATTTCGACACATTAAATGTTCCAGAGTACCCGGATTAAAATTATCCTCCAAAAACCCTAGATAAGGCTTGTGCAGTTTCTTATGTTCCAAATGAAACTTAGTCCGTCCCACCGGCAAATTAGTAATCGCGAACAATTGATTAAAACAAATCCCAAAATGTTCCGCTAAATAAACCTTGTAATCTTCCTCTAACTTTCCTTGTTCCGGCGTTAGCGAAAACTTATCGGATGCCGGTACTTGCGGATTGTACACCAAATCCAGAGTTAAATTTGGGTTTTTCCCGTATCCCAACTGATTGAGCTTTTGCAGCGCCAGAATGGAACTGTCAAAAACACCGCTACCGCGCATTTTGTCAACATTGTCAGCTTGGTAGCAAGGAAGCGATGCAACTATTCTGAGTTGTTGCTGCGCGCAATATTCGGGAATATCCTCAAAACCTTTTTCAAAGTAAATCGTTAGATTAGAACGAACAATTACCTCTTTACCTGCTGCCCTGGCAGCTTCCGCTAGCGGTTTGAAACCGTAAAGCATTTCGGGAGCACCGCCTGTGAGGTCAACAGTTTGAATTTGAGGAAAGCCGCGAATGATTTCAATTAATTGGTCGCAAATTTCTGGGGAAAGTTCTTCTGTTCGTTTCGGGCTAGCTTCTACGTGGCAGTGAGTGCAAGCGAGGTTGCAGCGTTTGCCGAGATTAATTTGTAAAACACTAATCTGCTTTTTAGTTAAAGCTGAGTTGAGTTTTTTTTTGAAAGGGGTGATTGCTGTCTGAATCATGTGCTAAACTTTTTAGTCTTTGCTGGCAAAGGATTGAGAGGATCGGCCCGAACGCCTCTGATAATTTAGCACTAATTCTGTGGATGCGACAGCGACAGATTTGAATGATTCGCTACAAACTTAATTGAAACTCACATCTTGCGCTATTTTCAAGAACAGGCTGTCCGACCTGTTCCACAAAAAGATGCCTGTTCCACAAAGAGTGAATTTCTTGTGGGGTGGGCATCCGGCCCGGCCGTAAAAGGCTTGTTGACAATACTGCAACTCTGTTAAAACTCACATTTTGCACCATTCTCAGCAACAGGCTGTCCGGCCTGTTCCACAGGAGATTAATTTTCTGGTGGAACAGGCCCGAGAGTCTGTTCATAAAAGGCTTATTGACAATACTGTAAGAGCTGAGTTAAAACCGACAAGGCAAGACTTCTAATTTTGACACTAATCTTGCTTTAGAGTGTCAACTAATGTTTCAACTCGTGCTTTGATTTCATCTCGAACGCGGTGAAAAGTTTCGATTGGTTGTCCATCGGGATCGTCGAGTTGCCAATCTTCAAACACTTCTCGCAATACCCACGCTTCGGGTAAATTCACGCCGCAGCCGCACAGAGAAATTACGGCATCGTAGTCTTCAGCATTGAATTCGCTTAACGGGTTGGATGTTTGATCGGTGATATCAATGCCGATTTCTGACATGACTTGAATTGCTGTCGGATGCACTCTGCTTGATTCTAACCCGGAACTGGTGACTCCTATCTTCCCGGCTCCGATGGTTTTTGCGAATCCTTCGGCCATTTGCGATCTGCAGGAGTTTCTTTTGCAGACAAACATTACTTTTTTCATGGTTTTTGTTGGTTGTTGTTGGTTGTGAAGGCCCCGGCGGTTAGAAACCGCGGCTACACAAGCGAAGTCTGCCTCCGCAGACTGAAGATAAATCCTGGAATCTTCAACCCGCGCAGGCGCGTGAGTGTCTGTGTAGCCGCGATTTCAATCGCCGGGTAATTCAATCGCCTGATGTTTCGATCGCCCGATGTTTCGATCGCCTTAATTAACTTCAAGGGCGCGATTTGCTAGGTCGATCGCCTCCTTAGCGGCTTGTTCCTTGCGTTCGCTGTGGCGATCGGTCAAATAGTCCACTTGCTCCCGCAACAGCAAGGTAAACTTGTACAGTTCCTCCATCACGTCGATCGCCCGATCGCGAAAAGCCGAATCCTTCATTGTTCCATCTTCATTAAACTCCTGATAAGCTTTAGCAACCGAAGACTGGTTCGGAATCGTAAACATCCGCATCCAGCGGCCCAAAATTCTCAAAGTATTCACAGCATTAAAAGACTGGGAACCGCCACTGACTTGCATCACCGCCAAAGTTCTACCTTGAGTCGGTCTGACGGCCCCAATACTTAAAGGAATCCAGTCAATTTGGTTTTTCATAATTCCAGTAATATTCCCGTGCATTTCTGGACTCGACCAGACTTGACCCTCCGACCACAAACTCAATTTCCGCAATTCCTGAACCTTCGGATGCGTATCGGGAACGCTGCCATAAATCGGCAATTCCCGAGGATTGAAAAACTTAACTTCTGCACCAAAATTCTCAATAATTCGGGCAGATTCTTCTGCCAACAAGCGGCTGTAAGAACGCTCTCTTAATGAGCCGTATAAAAACAAAATTCTTGGTTTGTGCGTGAAACTTGCCATAATATTTTTAATTAAAATCACGAAATCCGTTCGACAGTTCCCGATAAACTGCGACTGCTAATTGCGCTCCCCAAATCGGACCCACCCAGTAAACCCAATGGTGTTCCCAAATGCCGCCAACTAAAGCTGGCCCCAGAGAGCGCGCAGGATTCATGCTCGCTCCGGTAATCGGCCCCATAAATGCAGCTTCTAACCCTACAGTTAACCCAATTGCTATCCCGGCAAAACCGATATGAGCGCGTCTATCTAATCCCGAACCGAGGATAACGAACATTAAGATAAAAGTTAATACAGTTTCTAAAATTAGACACTGCAACCAGTTACCGTTTAGAGGAACTGTTGCACCGAGATTTGCCACTTTTCCTATAGTAATTAGCAGCAGTTGAGAAGCTGCGATCGCACCCGCACACTGCGCTAAAATGTAAGGCAAAACTTTGTATTTTGGGAAAAAACCGCTCGCCCAAAACCCTAAAGTTACGGCTGGGTTAAAGTGCGCGCCGCTGATGTGTCCGATCGCATAAATCATCGCCGCTACAACTGCACCAAATACAAAACTAACGCCCAAATGAGTTACTGAACCACCGCTAATTTTGTTAACCATCACCGCGCCGGTGCCTGCAAAAACTAGAATAAACGTGCCGAGGCCTTCGGCGAAGGCCTCTCGGCTGCAATCTCTGGCGCCTGAAGCTAACTTCTCTACTGTTGCACCCATCGCTGTCAACTCATTGGTTCCCAACTATCATATCAAAAAAAATTGATATGTCAACTCTCAAGATTCGTAGAGAGGACTTTAGTCTGCATCAATCAGAGGACTCGCATTCCGAACGATCGAACCAATATGCGTCAACTCTCAAGGTTCGTAGTCAGGACTTTAATCCGCATCAAGACAGGAATGAAGTCCTAACTACAAACCAAGAGCGGTTACTTTAGGGGACATAATATTACTTATTAAGAAATATTGATGGGTCAACCCACCTCAGAACAAGGGCGGGCCGGCAGAATCTGACTGAAACGGCGATACTGGGCGAGGTACTGTTCCAGGGCGACAAACTGAGCTAAATTGAGGCTGTAGTAGATCCAGCGGCTTTCTTGGCGGCTGCAAACTAAACCTGCTTCTTTTAGAGTTTTGAGGTGGAAAGAGAGTTTAGACTGAGGGACTCCAAGCCGATCGCACAAATCGCAAACACACAACTCCTGCTCCCGCAGCAACTCCAAAATCTGAATCCGCAGGGGGTCAGAAAGCGCGTGAAAGCCAGCGGAAACAAGTTTTTTTGAAATCTGCGGTTGGGGAGTGCGATCGGGCGCAGCCTTAGAATTTTTAAGCATCAATTATAGGCGAAGGAAGAAGCAAGAAGGAAGAAGGAAGGAAGAAAAGCAACGGTTTCAGCAATTAAGAACGTCCTCACTGTCGGTCGTGGTTGCTATATTAGAAC
>NZ_JADEWV010000427.1 GCF_015207455.1 Microcoleus sp. LEGE 07076 | reverse complement strand
CGAAGGGGGGATGCGGGAGATGAGCGAGAAATTCCGCGCCGGGGGCGGGGTGGTGGAGGTGAAGGTGTGACGGCTATTGCCTCTTAGGCAGCTTGACCTGCCCCTGCTTCAAGCTTTGCGTTACGGCGGACTATCGCAGCTGCTCGCCTGTTTCTAGCAGCTTCCGTCAGATAAGCTTCACTGCTAGCCAGCGCAAGAATATCATACATGAACTCGTTCATCGCTGAGAGCACCGCAGCACGGTATGACTCAATCTTTTTTGCGTCTGCCTCTACAAATACACCATGAGCAACTTTGTTTCGTCTCTCTAGCAGTCGGTTACAGATTATTTTTAGATTATATTTAGTTCGATCTGGCACTAGACCGATAACCGCACAGATTCCGTCAAACATCTTCTCTTTAAGGTTTGACCCAGTGTCGATACGATCCTTAAATAGGGTTTTATCGAGAGATTTTCTTCTATTAATCACATCGATCATAATGCTGATGTGATCAGCCGCATTCTTCTTCGTGCCCATAAAGAGATCCATCTCTTTTTTAGACATAACCCAAACAAAATTGTCTTCTAAGTCCGAGAACCGCTTCGCATTCTCGCTCACGTAAATCAGATATTGCTGCGCCGAGTGCTTAACGAATCCCTCCCAGTGGGCGTATAGCAGTGTCAATGACGCCCGCATTAGCGTAAGGCGCTCATCATCATCGCTCGCTCCCGCCAAGAGCTTGGTAAGAGCGAATATTTCTCGCCGCCTCCAGATCAAATCCTGCTCCAGCGAACCCGTAAGTTCGGCTACGTTCATTGAGGCGTGAACCAAGCCGCGCCAAAGGGAACCGTTAGGCGAAGACGGGTCGTTCCAGAGACTCCACTGGAGGCAGCGCGGCGCATTACGTTTTCCTCCCAGATGTCCGCTAGCCTTCCCCGAACAAAGGCAACGGGATCAGGCAGGGCATTAATCGCTTCCAGATTCCGCGCGATCCCCACGACGATTGCTTCTAGGGCGCTATTTTTTGGAGGTTTAGCTGGCTGGCCGTCGCGGCCAGGCTTGTGAAGAGCGCGATCACCACCAGCATTCGCAATGAGCTCAAATGTCCGGTCCACATTGTCTAATATGTGCGTCCTATGGTCATTCTCACCCTTGATCAAATCTAGGGTACGATCATCAAAGAAATCTTCGACGTCTTGATTGCCGCCAATGTCCCAACTAGCAAGAACCGCTGCGCGGTTGATATATTCAATATCTACCTGCTCGCTCATTTGGTTAGGGCTGAAACGGAATAATGTAGTGAATGGCTCACTGTGAGCTGACGCTCTCAATCTCGTAAGGAAACTGGGATCCTGCATAACAACCATGCAATTTCTCAGTTCCTGTCTATTGGCTTTCGTACCCCCGCTATTCAACCGCTGAAACAGGTCATACTTGCTCGTTTGGTCAGAGGTTCTCCTCAATATCTGGATAGATATTTTGGCGCGTTTCAGACGGATACGTTCGGCATTACCCAAAAGAAATTGAGGTCCCGCTGCCTCTTCTTCACGCCAAGCGATCCCATCAAGCTGAGTTAGGTGCCGCCCCCCAACGAGCGGGACCGGTGGGATTAGCGCCCCATCATCGGGACCCTTAAGTTCGCCGACAAACTGCAAAATCGTCGAGGTTCTCTGAAGGCCGTCGATGAGTTCCCAAACTCTCGCTTCCGTCTCGATCACAAAAATCGGCGGAATAGGAATTCCAAGCAGAAGGGACTCGATGAACGAACTCTTCTGTTCGATATTCCAGCGGAATAGTCGTTGATATTCGGGATTTATGCTGATTTCGCCGTCGCGATAGATATTAATCAGCTCTCCCACTGACATGTCGTAACTGTCGGTCGACACCTGCCGCTCGGCGGTTTCGATCTGAGTGCTTAGGGCGGCGTTTGTCATAAATGTCCTCGCGTATGGTCGGCACCTTGGCAGCGATACAGTGAAGGCTCAATCCACTCTGCAACTC
>NZ_JADEWV010000113.1 GCF_015207455.1 Microcoleus sp. LEGE 07076 | reverse complement strand
GCTTCGAGGGGTGGGGCGTTGCCCAGAAGCCGGCGGAGGCGATTGGTTGCTTGCAGGGCGTCTCGGCCCAAGTCCTTGGTGGTGTCGGGGAGGATGGTTTCGGCGTTGATGTTTACCAAGTCCTCGCCGTTTGCCTCTATCCTGTAGCGATCTTGTTTTTCCCACTTCACGGTAATGCTGTTGGGATCGATATTGTTGCGGGCTAGCTGGTTAAGTTTTGCTGCTAAGGTGGATGCCCGCCACACTGGATCTGCTTCTTGGATGCTTTGGTTGCTGGCAATGTTTCCTACTTTGGTATTTTCTTTGGCGCCCGCTACTTTCAACTGACTGCTAGCAGCGGCTTGGCTGTCGCCAGTTTCTCGGATTTTGGTATTTTTTTCCGGACTGGCGTTAAGAAATGTGATGACTGGAATGTTTCGCACGTAGACTGTCGCTGCTTGTCGCCCGCCCAAGTCGTGGGACTGAATTTTGGCGATCGAGTCTCGGTCAATGTCAGCTTTGGCTTGATACTGATACTGTCCGACTTTCTGTGCTTCGACCCGCTTAGCGTTTAACTGCGGGGACGGTTGGGCGGCAATTACTTGCTGGGAATTCTGAGAGTTTTGCTTGACGGCATCTGTTGCTTGTGCGTGACAAGAAGAGGCCGTTCCTACCACAGGAACTAACAGGACAGCGAGTAGACCACCAACAAATTTTTCCTTCATACGTCCATTTTTGTGAATAGCCATTGCCAAGCGAGATAGGAGGATTTGCCATTCGGCGGTCGGGTGTCACAGATTTCTCTGTTTGCCCTTCGCCATTCCTCCGCGAGTCACAGCAGAGTATCGGGGTGCGTTTTTGCTTTAATGCTTCAGCCCCAAAAAATTTTGGTCGAAACTTCCCTGATACTTGACAACTCATACTCGATCTACAATTTGTGTTTTGGTAACGAACTGCAACAGACTACCACAAACTTTTGCGCTTGGGGATCGCTCACAGCACGAAATTTATCAAAAATTGAGTAAATTTTCCCGGATTTCAGTCTCAGATAATGCTTAGATTGCAGTGCTGGCAGCCGTTTTAGCAGTTCCAGAAAAGTTTACAAAATTTTACAAAGATTTAGCCGATTTTAGGGGCGGCCCAAGGCATTGCCTGAAAAAAGCTGTTTGTCAAGTGTTAAGCGTTAACCGTTATCGGCATAAACTAAAACTTAGAAATCGATTTGGCGGACTTATGGATTATCGAGAAGCAGGTGTGGATGTTGAGGCGGGCAGAGCTTTTGTCGATCGCATCAAGAATACAGTCAAGAGCACCCACCGATCGGGAGTTTTGGGCGGATTCGGGGGCTTTAGCGGGTTTTTCAGCGTTCCGGAGGGTTTAAAAGAGCCGGTGATGGTTTCGGGCACTGACGGCGTTGGAACTAAGTTGAAATTGGCCCACAATCTCGATCGGCACGACACGGTAGGTATCGACTTGGTAGCAATGTGCGTCAACGACGTGCTGACATCCGCTGCCGAACCCCTGTTTTTTCTCGATTATTTGGCCACAGGAAAGTTAAATCCCCAACAATTAGCTGGGGTGGTAGCCGGCATTGCTGACGGTTGCAAGCAAGCCGGCTGTGCTTTGCTAGGAGGGGAAACCGCAGAAATGCCCGGTTTTTACCAAGCGGGAGAATACGATTTAGCTGGGTTTTGCGTGGGAATTGTCGAAAAAAGCAAGTTGTTGGACGGTTCGCAGGTGCGGGTAGGAGATGTGGCTGTGGGGCTGGCTAGTTCGGGCGTCCACAGCAACGGTTTTAGTTTGGTGAGAAAAATTGTCGGCGACAAGGGTTTAGATTGGCATTCGCAACCAGAAAAATTAGGCAGCAAAAGTTTAGGAGAAGTGCTGCTGACTCCGACTAAAATTTATGTAAAACCAGTCCTCGCAGCGATTAACAGCGGTTTAGATATTCACGGTATGGCTCACATTACCGGCGGCGGTTTGCCGGAAAATTTGCCCCGCTGTTTGGGAGCAAATCAATCTGTAAAAATTGACTGCAATAGCTGGCCGAGTTTGCCAATTTTTGACTGGATTGCGGAAGCTGGGCAAGTTGCGGCGGCAGATATGTTCAATACTTTTAATATGGGAATTGGATTTGTGCTGTTGGTCGATCGCACCGAAGTAGAACAAACTGTTAAATGGTTTGAATGTCAGGAAATTGGTGCTTTTGAAATTGGCGAAGTAATTGAGGGGAACGGGGAATTAGTGATGGCAGCAAATTAAGTTTTATTGACTTAGTTTAAAAAAATGCCATTTTTTTAAGGGTAAAAAGCTGGACTCCGAGCATTCGACCGAGTACCAACTAATAATGGGAATAGTAGCCGTTTTTCAAATTGTAACGCCACTTCCATTGTAGCGATCCTAAATCACTTGCCAATAAATCTGGCTTCACTAATGGTAATCAAGGATCAAAAACTTAATAACTTAAACACCTCCTACAGTCCTCTCTCCTGTAAGTTTCCTTCCTCAAAGGAGGCATAGCCTCGCCTATCTGCATTACCAGGCAGAGCCTGGTAACGAGCAATGCCACATACCATAAGCCCAGCGGCACCTCATCTTTCTGAGAAATGCTATATGTATGTTGGGCGGAGTGAAACGGAGGGTTCGTTCCAGGGCCCAACCTACAATCAACTGCCAACCACCAACTGCCAACAATCAACGATTAAAACAACTTTAGCCGATCGCGCAAAATCTCCGCCTGTTTTTCGGCTTCCGCCAAACCATCCCGCGCCACCTGAACAACTTGTGGATCGGCCTTTTCCACAAACTTCTGATTAGTCAAACGCGCCGCAGTATGCTTAATTTCCCCTTCTATCTTAGCCAACTTCTTCTCTAATTTACCGCGCAAAGCCGCAATATCAACCACTCCAGCCAGAGGAATCAATACTTGTACAGTACCGACAACCCCAGCAATTGTCTGTCCCAAATCTCCATCCAAACTAGCAGTAACAGTCAGATTTTCCACCTTAGCCAAATCTTTGATGTAAACGCTTCCATCCGAGAGAATTTGGCGTTCCTTGTCGCTTTCGCTTTGCAAAATCGCCGTCACCTTCAGACTCGGTTTGATATCAGAATCTGCCCGCAAATTGCGAATAGTGCGAATTGTCCCGAACAGCAACTCAAACTGCTGTTCTAATTCTGGATCGATCGGCGATGTATCCGCTTCAGGATAAGCTTGCAAAGCCAAACAATCACCGTCACCTGTTTGAGTCAAAGTGTGCCAAATTTCCTCAGTAATGTGCGGCATAAAAGGATGCAGCAATTTCAGAATTCCTTCCAACACAAAAGCAAAAGTTTGCTGCGCGACTTTCTTAGAATTTGGTTCAGCATCCTGCTGCAAGCGAGACTTAACTAACTCAATATACCAGTCGCAAAAATCGCCCCAAATAAACTCATAAAGATTCTTAGCCGCTTCTCCCAAGCCGTAATTTTCCAAAGAATTGCGGCTTTGTTGCACAACTTGATGATAGCGAGAAAGAATCCAGCGATCGCACAATTCCAACCCCTCTTCACTCCTCTCCCCGTCAGGACTAAAGTCCTCAGTACGAACCAGATAGGGGGGCACACCCAATTGCTGCGGAGTCTGTCCCTCCAGATTCATCATCACAAATCGAGCAGCATTCCACAGCTTATTTGTGAAATTCCGGGAAGCCTCGACTGATTTCGATTCATCAGTTTTGCGATCGTACTCCATGCGAATATTTTGACCTGCCCCTACCACTTCCTTAACCAAAGTGTAGCGCAAAGCATCAGTCCCGTACTTACCAATCAACAGCAGCGGGTCAATACCGTTATTTTTACTCTTAGACATTTTTTGACCTTTTTCATCCAACACCAAACCGTGAATGTAAACAGTATCAAAAGGCATCTTTTCAGTAAAATGTCCTGCCATCATCGTCATTCTAGCAACCCAGAAAAAGATGATATCAAAACCAGTCACCAGAGTAGTTGTGGGATAGTAAAAATCCAAATCCTTAGTTTTGTCTGGCCATCCCAAAGTTGAAAAAGGCCACAACCCAGAAGAAAACCAAGTATCCAAAACATCTGGATCTCTTGCTAAATCGACATCTGAACCAAATTTAGCCACAGCTTTTGCCCTAGCTTCAGCTTCAGTTTTTGCTACCACAAACGGAGTCGTATCAGTAATTTCGCCCTGAGTTTCGCTAACAGCATACCAAGCCGGGATTTGGTGTCCCCACCACAATTGTCTGGAAATGCACCAATCTTTCAACTTCACCAACCAATCGCGATAAACCTTTGTCCATCTTTCCGGCACAAACACTGGTGAATTCTCTTCATCTAAGGCTGCTAAAGCGCGTTGAGAAAGAGGATCGATCTTGACAAACCATTGAGTAGACAGTAAAGGTTCAACGGGGACTTTACCCCGTTCGCTGTAGGGAACTGTATGTTTGTAATCTTCAATTTTAACCAAAAATCCGTCTGTTTCTAAACGTTGGACAACATTTTTGCGGGCAACAAATCTATCTTGTCCTTGGAACTCTCCGGCATTTTCATTTAAAGTGCCGTCCTTATTCATGATATTAATAAACGGCAAATTGTGGCGCTTACCCATCTCGAAGTCATTCGGATCGTGGGCGGGAGTCACTTTGACACAGCCAGTGCCAAAAGTCGGATCTACAAACTCATCAGCAATGATTGGAATTTCGCGATTGACAATGGGTAAAGTGACAGTTTTACCAATAAGATGTTGATAGCGATCGTCCTCTGGATTCACAGCCACCCCAGTATCGCCCAACATCGTTTCCGGCCGAGTCGTCGCCACCTCCAAATAACCGGAACCGTCCGTCAAAGGATAGCGGAAATGCCACAAATGCCCCTCAACTTCCTGCTGGTCAACTTCCAAATCCGACACAGCAGACTGACTCGCCGGACACCAATTCACCAAATAATTACCGCGATAAATCAGCCCCTCATCGTACAGGCGCACAAAAGCTTCTAAAACAGCAGCAGATAAGCCTTCATCCATCGTAAAACGTTCCCGCGACCAATCAACAGACACGCCCAAACTGCGGAGTTGATTAGTAATAGTATTGCCAGACTCAGCTTTCCATTCCCAAGCCCGTTCCAAGAAATTTTCTCGTCCTAAATCGTAGCGAGTTTTGCCTTCTGCTTTGAGTTGTTTTTCTAGAATAGTTTGAACTGCGATGCTAGCATGATCCGTTCCCGGCAACCACAGGGTATTGCGTCCAGTCATGCGGTGATAGCGGACGAGGACATCAATCAGCGTCTCTTCAAAAGCGTGTCCCATGTGGAGGCTGCCGGTGACGTTGGGCGGCGGAATGACGACGCAGTAAGGTTCGCCGCCGGCTTCTGGGTCAGCTTTGAAGGTTTGATTGTCTTCCCAGTATTTTTGCCACTTGGTTTCGGTGGCTTTGGGGTCGTATTGGGGTGGTAGGTTTGCGGTCATGGTGGCTTGAGGGTTTTATCTTATTTATGATTGTGCCACAGCGGGGGGAGGAGAAGAGTTTTGAACCGCAGAGGGCGCAGAGGGCGCAGAGGGAAGAGTGTTGCGAGGGTTTTGGATTATGATTTTGATATTGGTTTGAAAAGAGGAGAGCGGAGTTGGCAGAGGATATTAATGAGTTGACTTATGGTGTGATTGGGGCGGCGATGGAGGTTCATAAGGAGTTGGGGCCTGGTTTTTTGGAAGCGGTATATGAGAATTCGTTGCGTGAAGAACTTTCGCGCCAGGGAATTCCTTTTGAACCTCAGCCTACGGTAAATGTCTTTTACAAAGGTGTTGTAGTTGGGGAAGGCAGATACGATATGCTAGTTGCCAACACTCTCATTGTTGAATTAAAGTCAGTCCAAACTATACTTCCTATCCATGAGGCTCAAGTTATCTCCTACTTAAAAATGACTGGTTATCCTCTCGCCCTTCTCATCAACTTTAACGTGCGCTTTTTAAAAGAAGGAATCCGCCGCATCATCCTGTCGTAAAAAAACCTCTGATCCCTCCCCTCTCTGCGCTCTCTGCGCTCTCTGTGGTAAAATCCTCTTAAGATCTATTTCACTTCTTTATAATCCACTCCATCCAGAGAAGAGTTTTGAACCACAGAGGGCGCAGAGGACACAGAGGGAAGAGTGTTGCGAGGGTTTTTGATGTCGTACCCTCCCCTCTCTGCGCTCTCTGCGCTCTCTGTGGTAAAATCCTCTTAAGATCTATTTCACTTCTTTATAATCCACTCCATCCAGAGAAGAGTTTTGAACCACAGAGGGCGCAGAGGACACAGAGGGAAGAGTGTTGCGAGGGTTTTTGATGTCGTACCCTCCCCTCTCTGCGCTCTCTGCGCTCTCTGTGGTAAAATCCTCTTAAGATCTATTTCACTTCTTTATAATCCACTCCATCCAGAGAAGAGTTTTGAACCACAGAGGGCGCAGAGGACACAGAGGGAAGAGTGTTGCGAGGGTTTTTGATGTCGTACCCTCCCCTCTCTGCGCTCTCTGCGCTCTCTGTGGTAAAATCCTCTTAAGATCTATTTCACTTCTTTATAATCCACTCCATAACTCGTATCTCTCCCAGACAAATAAGTAGTTTTCCCGGTTAAAACTTCCAAAGTTTCTCTGGTCTTACTCGAAGTAATCGTATTCAGCGGCACTCCTAACTTGCTAGCCAAACCGGCCGCCACGCCCACACCTTGTCCTTGATAAATATTCACTGTCGCAATGCGCCCGACTGATACCGCCATACCGACATAGCCTGAAGATCGCCCGACGATCGCCAAATTATTCACTTTGCTAGCCAATGCACTTTCTATGCCAAAATTGTACACGGGCAATCCAGGAATTCTCGATGACAAATCCTTGACTCCGCCCCGCAAGTCGAAATCATATGAAAAACTGCCGATCGACTTTTCGGGTTCTGTTCCTCCTTTAATAATTTCCTGTCCTGTCAGCGGCGCTACCACATCTCGAACGTTCAAAGTTTGTCTGATATAAACTTCATCTGGGATAAATACTCTCACATCTTTACCCGATTTCTTTTGCAGCCATTCTTGGATTCGTGACATTTCTTGAACCATTTCAGGAGTCGGTTTTCTGCCGCTAGCTTCCATTTTCATCAACTCGTCAACTTTGTATTTAAACAGGAAGCCGTTCCAAGACATGGAATTATCCTTATAAACGCAAATATTGGCTTTGTCAAAAAAGAAGCCTTTGTCTTGAGTAAAGGGCAGATTTCTGTCTACATGATAAGCCCCTCCGAGAGCTACACTTCTAATATTGTATCCGTCTCGGTAGGCTTGATAAATCGTGCTTAGAAAATTTCTCATCCAAAATTCGGTACTGGCCTCATCTTTATATTTGGTAATGCTGGTTTTGATTTTTTCTACTAAAGGTGTGTTGTAAAGAATGTCATCTTCCATTCTGCGGAGGTCGGACATTGTTAAGCCCGTAATTGTCGGAACTATGGATATCGCTAAGGTTTCATTTTTGGATTTAATGTTTTGCGATTCATATCCTGTATAATAGGATAATCCGGCTTTTCTGGCGAATTCGGCATCTTGAGTTACGTCTATGTAAGAGTTAGCTTTGATTTTAATTCCACTGTCTTTTACTTCGGCATATTCGATTTGGCGATCGACTACGTGGGGAACAAGAGTCGTGTTGGAAATAAGTTGAACATCGGCTGATGACAGCATTTCTTTGAGTGCTTTATCTGCCGTTTTTGGTTGTAAGCATGATTCGGGGACGTTGGCTTTGTCTAAGAATTCCCGGAAGCATTGGGCGTAGGGTTGGTTGTACCAATCGGGGATTTTATCTAAATCGACGTAGCCTAAGCCTCCGCGGGTGAGTACGCCGCCTAATGCTGCGCTTTCATGGTTCGATCGCACTACGGCTACTTTTCCCTTTGCACCTAGGGTTTTCTTCGCCCAAATAGCTGCACATATCCCCGGTACTTCGTCGCCATAGACTACGATATCAAAGTTGCGATCGCCTGATGTTGGATGGGCTGCTGGGGGCTTGTTTGTGGCCCTTTGTCGCAGGTTTGGGGGGTCTAATGTGGCACTTGCTTCGTTTCTGTGGGCGATCGAGCTTTTTGCTTCTTTGAAATAGGGGGAGTCAACTAAAACTTTTACGACTACAAAAAAGATGGCAATGGCAGCTAATTTATTGAAAGTAGGAGGCATTTAGTTGACTCGTTGATGAATTTACATTACCTGAAAGTGCTGTTCAGGGTTTACGGAGTTGAATATAGCACGTTTAGGTAATTTCGACACAGTTTTAACTTTTCCGGGAAGGGTGGTAAACGAATCTTCTCAACCCAAACCCGGCGATGCTGTCCTGGCCAAAATGCTACAATTACATCGATCGCAAATTGAAATATAAAAAATATGACTTTTGAGGCGGTTTTAAATCTTGTCAAGCAGTTGTCTCTAGCCGAAAAGTTACGGTTGATTAAGTGGATCGTTCCTGAAATAGAACGAGAATTAGTTGTTGGGCCTGCTCCCCGTAAATCTTTGTGGGGTTTATGTGCTGACTTGGGAATTGCACCTTCTGCTGCTGATATAGATGAAGTTCGCAGGGAAGAATGGGCGAATTTCCCAAGGGAGGATTTCTAATGCTGCGTGCTGTAGCTGATACTCATGCTGTTATTTGGTATATTTTTGCCGATTCGCGACTTTCGGTGACTGCTATAACGACAATAGAACAGATAGCCACCGAGGGAAATTAGGTGGCTTTTTCATCAATTACATTAGCAGAAATTGTCTATCTGAGCGAGAGAGGGCGGATTAATTCAGCTACTCTCGATCTATTATTGAGAGAAGTTGATAGCGATGATGCTTTATTGGTCGAAATTCCTTTCGCTCGCAATATAGCCCTGACTTTAAGGCAAGTTGACCGATCGCAAATTCCCGATTTGCCCGATCGCATTATTGCTGCTACTGGTTTGTATCTTAATGTACCCGTTATTAGTCGCGATCGCCGGATTCAATTATCGAGTATAGACACAATTGGGTAAATCTGAGTCACTCGGCGATCAAAGTTGATTTAAAGATGTTTTCGGGGATTTGCGAATTGTGCTGCGCTTCGGATAGTTTCGACTTTGGGGGTGGTACTTGCTTTTTTGCTGTTAGTGTGCTACTTGATGCGTGAGATGTCTAAGGCTTGCTATATCTACACATTTTTGATCTCTGTTCAGTAAGGGCGATCGGCTACACTAAGTTAAGAACAGCAATTAAGTCATCTTAAAGATACAGAAAAAATGGAAAAAGTTTTTGTACATCCTGAATGTGCTTTTTCAGCAGAGACATTTAACCTATTGGAAAAATTTTATGAAGACCCAAGTTCAGATTTTTATATAGCACACAAAAAAGATTTCTTAAAATATGTAGAAGAGCCATTAAACTATATTTCAAGGCAGGTAGAAGAGCAGTTGCCTGATTTTATCAAAGAATATATACATATCAAACAGGAGGGATTTGCCTCTATTTTTCCTGAACTAGGTGATTGGGAACCGACAGCCTATAGTATAGTTTTTAATTTAAAAAATATCATTTCTACTATGGATTGTATAAGTAGTGCTCAGTTAATCCTGAATCTTGAAAACCAAAAAATAACTTTTGGTTTTTATTCAGGAAGTAACGATTTTGAGGCAGTGGAAGAATATCGCTTACAGCCTTATATAATTGATGAGAATATAATCGAACTCCTTAAACGTTATAACCTTCCTAATAATTATAGCTGCTCTTTAATTAGGGAGAAAACGGATTTTCAATTAGATAATTTGGAGTTTAATTCCACAAGCGAACCCGCAAACAATGTTTATGAAATATTAGAAAATATCATGAGTTATTCACCTCCTGCTATACCCCCTGGAATTAAAATAAAACTTACTAAATTTCAGGTTCAAATATCATTAGAATTACAAGATGTATTAGGATATTCTGCTAACAATCTAATTAGAAAAATAGGACAAGCCTTTAAAAAACTATTTCCATTATTTTTGATTTTCAATTTTTACGATGACAATAATTATTTTACTCCTCTTGTTCTCAGTGAATATTTTTTAGTATATGAAAAGGAATTTAACCCAGTGTATCAACTAGAAGAAATTTCAGAAATTACTGGTTTTCAAACAACCCAACTAACTCAATGGATACACGCCATTCACCGCAAAGCCCAAGCCATCATCCAAGGCCCGCCCGGAACCGGAAAAACCTTCATAGCCGAAAAACTAGCCAAACACTTAATAGGCGGCGGTGACGGTTTCTCAGACATTATCCAATTTCACCCCGCCTACACCTACGAAGACTTTATCGAAGGCCTCCGTCCCATAACTCAAAACGGACAATTAACCTACTCAATAGTTCCCGGTAGATTCCTAGAATTTTGCGAAAAAGCCGAAGCCTGTGAAGACATTTGTGTTCTGATTATTGATGAAATTAACCGTGCAAATTTATCTCAAGTCTTTGGCGAGTTAATGTACCTCCTAGATGACCGACCCGACACAGAGCGCTTTATTACACTAGCCAGCGGTAAACAGTTTAGAATCCCTACAAATGTCCGCATCATCGGCACAATGAACACCGCAGACCGTTCTATTGCCTTAGTTGATAATGCACTCCGTCGCCGCTTCGCATTCATTTCTATCTATCCCAACTCTGAAGTCCTGCGAGTGTATCACCACAGAGAGGAAACAGGTTTTCCAGTTGATAAATTAACTAGCATTCTAAAAGATGTCAATCGGGCAATTAACAACAAACACTATGAACTAGGCATCTCCTTCTTTTTGACAAAAACCTTAGCTGAAGATATCCAAGATATTTGGCAAATGGAAATTGAGCCATACCTCGAAGAATACTTCTTTGATAATCAGGCAAAAATGGATGAATTTCTCTGGAATAAAATCAAAGATAAATTGAGCAAGTGATAATTTTATGGAACGAGAATCACCCCAAATCATCGAACTCACAGAATATCAATTAGCAACTTTCGATCGAGACTCAATCCCCGAATCAGTAGGAAAAAAAATACACCATAATTATGCTAAGGAAATAGATATAGAATTTCCCAACTATAAAAATAAATATCAATGGCAATTAAAATCTCAAGGCCGAGTTGGCAAGATTCCAATTACTCCAGAATTTCATATTGCCATCCGCCCAAAGGTTCCCATAAACAATATCTTTGGAATGCTTGACTATGCCTACGAACTTAATATAAATTTTCCGAAAGGACAGATTGAGTGCGAATCTTTGGAACAAGTGTATGAACGATTAGCTAACATCCTTGCTCAGAAAATTCTCGAACGCTGTCGCAAAGGATTGTATCGCGATTACTTACCCAAAATAGAAAAGCTTTCCTATATTCGCGGTCGAATCGATGTCCGGGAAGCTGTGCAAAAACCTTGGGATGTTAAACTAAAATGCCACTATCACGAACAGACAGGCGATATCGAAGACAATCAAATTCTGGCTTGGACACTTTTCATTATTGGCCGCAGCGGTTTGTGCCGCGAATCTGTCTCATCGACGGTGCGAAAAGCCTTTCACGCACTGCAAGGATTTGTGACATTAAAACCTTTTAAATCCCAAGCTTGTATCGATCGCACTTATCACCGTCTGAATCAAGATTATCAAATATTACACGCCCTCTGTCGCTTCTTTCTGGAGAATACTGGGCCCAGTCACGAAACTGGCGATCGCGAAATGCTACCTTTTCTGATCAACATGGCTAGTTTATACGAACAATTTGTCGCTGAATGGCTCAAAACTAATACACCAAAAGGCTTCTTTGTCAAGAAAAAACACACGGTCACATATGACCAAAATTATTCCGATCGCATTGACTTACTGCTGTGCGACATAGAAACAGGTAAAATCCAATATGTCCTCGATACCAAATACAAAGCTCCCGATCGAGCAGACAGTGGAGACCGCCATCAAATAGTTGCCTACGCCAATGCAGTAAAGTGTAACAATGCAATTCTCATCTACCCGCAAAACCTCAACCACCCCCTAGACATAAAAAATGGCGCTCTGCGAGTTCGCAGTCTCAACTTTTCCCTAAATGACGATCTCAACGAAGCCGGAAAAATATTCTTAACCTCTCTACTTCCAAACACCGTCTCCTATTGGTGACAACTTAATAAAACGTAAAAATTTTTAAGGAATAAAAAATTTATATCGCTGAAACATTTACAGGCAAAGCAGTTTAGCTCCATTGAAGGAGTAAGGGATCATCTCTGTTTTGCTTTTTTACTGCGATCGCCCCCGCTCGCTAATCAGATGATTCCCAAAACAGTCTTGATGTACAACAGCTTAATTAATAAGCCGTATAACTAAAACAAGAGAAAAAGTAATTATCCAGAAACAACTTCCGTTCCCCAAAAGCGCATTGATTCGCGCCGCCATATTCAGATAGACCTGGCAACTGTGATAAATTGGTTCGACGCAGTATTACTGCACTGCGGCAGTTTCGACACTGCACAACAAGCAGTCCATAAAAAGCTGTGAGCTGGATGAATGCGGCAGAAGGAATTGCCGACAGGATGCCATCTCTTAAGCTCGATCGCCCTACTTAAATCACAAATATGATGAAGTCTCAAGATGTTTTGACGAGTCGTGATGGGTACTTACCCAACCAGGAAACTGATGCGCTAAAAACTACCCACGATGTCTGTGTTGATGTTCCATTATATACTCACGATATTTCCTCTGTCGAGGACTCTCAAGTCGATCTAACTCGATCGGACTATGTGAGTATCCATCAATGGTTTGAAGCACAGGTTAAGCAGACTCCTGATGCGATCGCCCTATCATTTCAAGGGCAAGAATTAACCTATGATGCCTTAAATCAACGCGCAAACGGGCTCGCCCATTACCTTCAAGCACTAGGAGTACAACCGGATGAACTGATTGCTATCTCTATGAATCGCTGCATGGAAATGGTGATTTGCTTTTTGGGGGTGATCAAGGCTGGGGCGGCCTATGTGCCGATCGACCCAACCTATCCGCACGAACGTCGAGCGTACCAGTTACGAGACGCCGCTGTGCGATTCATTTTGATTCAACAGCATCTGGTTGAATTTTTGCCCGAACACAATGCTCGCGTGATTTGTCCAGATACAGACTGGCACGATATCGCGCCATACAGCACTGAAAATTTGTCTCGGATGACAGAGCCCGAGCATTTGGCTTACGTTATTTACACCTCTGGTTCGACGGGATATCCCAAGGGTGTAATGATTGCTCACCAGGGCATGATTCACCACAGCAAGGCGATCGCACAGGCATTTAATCTTGGATTGGGCGATCGGGTACTTCAATTCTCTAGCATGAGCTTTGACACCATCATTGCGGAAGTTTTTCCATCCTTGGTAAGTGGTGCAACAATCGTGCTGCGAACGGAAGACTGTATTAGCTCTACCCGTCAATTCCTCGAATTTATTGAGCAAGAACGCATTACTATTCTGCACTTGCCAACTGCTTTTTGGCATGGCCTCGTCAGCGGACTCTCATTGCTACGCGTTCCCATGTCCCCAGATGTGAGATTGGTGGTTGTGGGCGGAGAAAAAGCCTCTCGGGCTCTGTATGGTGAATGGCGACAATTGGTTGGGCAATATCCTCGTTGGCTCAATGCCTATGGGCCGACTGAAAATACGGTGACGGCCACCATTTTTGACCCGATCGCTGAAGGTTACGATCTCAGTAGTGAAGCAGACATTCCGATCGGTCGTCCTCTTCCCTACAGCCAAATTTACATTCTGGATGAAAACCTAAATCTTGTGCCAGATGGCGATATTGGAGAACTGTATATTGGCGGCCCAGGGCTGGCGAGGGGATATCTCAATTTGGCAGAACGCACTGCAAGTAATTTTGTTGCTAATCCATTTAGCGATCGCCCTTACGACAAACTTTACAGAACAGGGGATACTGCCCGCTATTTACCCAATGGAACGTTGGAGTTTATTGGTCGCATCGATTTTCAAGTAAAAATTCGAGGTTTTCGGATTGAGTTACTAGAGATTGAAACCTATTTGGAACAGTACCCATCTGTGCAACAAGGTATAGTTTTGGCACGGGAAGATGTACCCGGTGAAAAGCGCTTAGTGGCATATATCATTCCGAAGCACGGACAACCAATTCAGGTGTCTGCATTGCGTAGTTTTCTACAAACAAAGCTACCGGCATACATGATTCCGGCAGCGTTTGTAGTGATGGAGAGCTTCCCCATGACCCCCAATGGTAAAGTCGATCGTCGTGCATTTCCAGAACCGCAGGTTGTCGATCTGGTTCAGTACGGTGAAGTTGTGTTGCCTGCTGATGTACTAGAAACTCAACTTCTCCATATTTGGGAGCAGGTACTCAATATTAAGCCGATCGGTACTACGGATAATTTCATGGATTTAGGCGGTACATCCCTGCTAGCAGCTCGCTTAGCTGACAAAATTGACGCAAAGTTCCAGCAGAGTTGGCCACTATCGATGATCTTCCAAGCCCCAACCATCAAACAATTAGCCGACATTCTACGTCAAGGCAATATCCCCAACCAAAGCCTTTCCTTAGTTGAGATTCAACCGAAGGGTTCTGTGCCACCACTATTTCTGTTTGAAGGAGTGTCTATTTATTATCCGTTAATTCCATATTTGGGGCGAGAGCGGCCGATATATGCCTTAATTACTCTTGTTAAAGATCGCATGAATGGACCACTCAATCAGGTTGAGGCGATCGCAGACTATTACATCAATGAACTCGTGAAGGTGCAACCAGAAGGCCCCTATTATTTTGCTGGTTTGTCATTTGGAGGTATTGTTGCTTTTGAGGTAGCTCAAAAATTGGCAGCTAAAGGACAGGAAACAGCGTTATTGGTGATGTTTGATTCCATGTTGCCCTCTGCCTACAAGCCCCTACCCATTCAGCAGCGGCTGCGCTTCCATGCCCAAAAAATTGCTAAGCAGGGTATAGGTTACATCGTCCGTAGTGTCGTCGATCAAATAATCACACTTACACACCCAATGACAATGCCGGCCCGCAAGACGATCGGGCGATACCTTAAGCCGAAAGAACCTACAGAGTCAATGTCTTACACCACAGACTATTTGATGACAGAGAAGATAATTCAGCAAGCAGAACGAGCTTACGTGCCAAAACCCTATGCTGGCAAAGTAGTTATGTTTAGAGCGCTGGATTCTGAAGATGGCAAAAGTGTCAATCTCGATCCGGATCTAGGCTGGAAACCTTATCTCAAAGACGGTCTGACCATTTACGACGTACCTGGAGACCATCTAGGTATTTTACAGGAACCCAATGTCGGGGCGATCGGCAACCGAATCAAGCTATTGCTGGAAGAGATAATGGTGCAGCAGTAAAGTTTTTGGCATTCTTAATCGATATTCAGACAGGGTTGCATCGAATTATTGCGGTTATCAGAAAGATGAGGTACAACTAGAACTACCCTCAATCAAGCCTGAAAAACATTTTTAAACTCTCTCTTGCCAAACACTCTACCCTAACTCAATATGCTTGGGTTAACGCTTTTTTTCAAATCTCATCTCACGATTGTATAGGCAATACAGCCATTTTTGGAAATTTAGATATTTCTGAAATGAATTGTATTATGCCCTAACTCTTCTCTGCGCCAAAATCACCGTCTGCCGTTCATTTCCCCCAAAAAAAAGAGGCGCAATTGCGCCTCCCAAATCTTTCATGTCAGGGTTCTAAACACTAACAGCCACTTTCGCTTCCTTCGCAGTCAACTTCTCGTAAGTCGCCCGCATTTTCAATCCCACCAACACTTGGAACAAACCAGTTCCATTGTTGGAACCCGGATATTCGCGGTGCTGGAGCAACAGGTGAGTCAACTCGCCTTCATACTTCGCAGAAGTCTTGCTCAAATGGCTTTCGATGTAAATCACTTCTTCGAGATTTTCAAACTGACCGTCTACTTCCAAAATCGAGACTTCGTGACCGTAGAAAGCGTCGGGCCCGTAATACATCTTAATTCCTGGATAGGAACAAGTCAGTTTGCGGCCGCAAGGAACCCAGTTAATTGTTGAACCTTCGTCAAACAAATATGCTGGCTCAAAGTTGGCGATGCCTTCGCGCTGGATCATCTGCACGCGCAGAACTTTCCGCTCTTTGTCATCTTTGATCAAGTTGGTTGGCAACACTTGAATTACCACATCGGCGTATTGCTTTTGCGGATCGATGTAGGCGGTAAAATCCGGTTTGCGAGCATTGATCGCAAACAGCACGTCTTCGTAACGGTGGCCCCGTTCTGCCATGTCGCGCTGGATTTTCCAAGCGATTTTTACTTCGTCGCTGATGTCGAGGTAGACGCTGAAGTCGATGAGCTCTCTGACTCGTTCGTCGTAAAGGGGGTGCAACCCCTCAATCACAATCACATGATTCGGCTCTACCCGCTCAGGAGGATCGAGCAGACCGGTTTCGTGGTTGTAAATCGGCTTGTCGATCGCCTTACCTTCTTTCAGGGCCTTCATTTGCTCGGCCATCAGGTCAAAATTGTTTGCTCTGGGGTCAAGGGCGGTAATCCCTGTTTCTTTGCGCTGTTTGCGATCGAGACAATGATAGTCGTCCAGACAGATCACGGTAACGAAATCTTCCCCGAACAAATCTGTCAATCGGCGCAAAAAAGTAGATTTTCCGCACCCGGAGTCTCCGGCTACGCCAATTAAAACCACGCGATCCGGCTTACTTGTCATAGTTTCCCTCTAAAAAAATCACTGTTTACTAACTCAAGTCTAGATTCCACAAAGTTTCAGCCCGCAGGTAGTGTGCCGGCTTTGTGCGATTTTGCTACCCCGATCGGATCGAGCACTCACCAGCATACAGGAGTCAGTTGACTGCCTGCCAGGGAAGACCCAAGCAATCTTCAAGGCAATTGACATACTCCCCAGCTATCGAGGCATGGGGATTGTGGATTCCAATAGCTTTCGGCAAGCACAGCTTGTCTGATATTGCCGAGCCTCTAGGTTGATGCCCCAACCTATTTGAGATTTTTTGGACTATGCAGTTGAGACCGGATTTTTACGTCTGGCGAGTCAACAATATATAGTTCAATCACGATCCCCGTCCTGTAAGGCTTCCCCGCTCGGTTGCCTTACAGGACGGGCGGCGTACCTCAATTTTTTGGCAATTAATGCTAAGTTTAGTGATTAATCTTACCAGAATGCGTCCGCCCACTACAAGCTCAACGTCATTTAGTCAAATCGTGGTTTAAGTTGTACTTCATTATAAATTGTATATTTCAATGCCGTATTTCCGTTCATAGTTAAATATTCTCGCCATCGGGCCATCTCGCCATCTCCCTCTGCCGAATCCCCAAATCAGAACGACTGATCGGGACAGATCCCCCGATCGGGTAAAATATTGGCAGTACGCAGACAACAATAGCTATAGGTCAACACCTGAACGCAGCCGGACTCTATAGCCGGCGTGATGTTCGGGTGACTGGGAACTAAAGAGGCGATCGAGCAAAACTTGACACCCCCGCCCTGGACGGCGAGGCCCAAAGATTAACGCGACCAATTAGTCCCGATGACCTTAAGAAAAAAGTAAATTGAGTCTACGGTCACATTCTCTATCTTTATAACTCTGTATCGTGAAGGAAAAGCAACAAATGTACAGCCCAAGCATATCTGGTGTTGCGACCAGCTCAATATCAGGCAGTCGCATCTTTGTTTACGAAGTGGAGGGTATGCGTCAGAGCCAAGCAACTGACGAAATAAGTCATCCGATTCGCCGTAGCGGTAGCGTGTTTATCTCCGTGCCTTACGATCGCATGAATCAGGAAATGCGGAGAATTGCTCGCATGGGCGGCAAAATTGTCAGCATCCGCCCCTCAAACGCCGCTCCCGAAACTACTAATGGCAAAGTCGCACCAGAAGCAGGGCTACAGAGTCAGAAATCTGGAGAAACAACTAAGCCCATGACTCAAGCAAAGGAAAAAGTTCAGGTTCCTGTTAACCTCTACAAACCGGCCAATCCGTATATTGGCAAGTGTATTTCTACAGAAGAATTGGTCAGAGAAGGCGGCGAGGGTACAGTCCGTCACGTCAAATTTGACATCTCTGGAGGCAATTTGCACTATCTGGAAGGTCAAAGTATTGGCATTATTCCAGATGGCACTGACAAGAACGGTAAACCTCACAAAATTCGGCTTTACTCGATCGCCTCGACCCGTCACGGAGATAATTTGGATGACAAAACTGTCTCTGTATGTGTCCGCAGGCTAGAGTACAAAAGCCCAGAAACTGGCGAACAAGTCTTTGGTGTCTGTTCCACTTTTATCACTGGTTTGGAACCAGGGGCTGATGTCAAAATCACTGGCCCTGTAGGCAAGGAAATGCTGTTGCCCGACGATGAGGAAGCCACTGTGATTATGATGGCTACCGGTACGGGTATTGCTCCTTTCCGCGCTTATTTGTGGCGGATGTTCAAAGAAAACAATCCCGATTACAAATTCAAAGGTTTAGCTTGGCTGTTCTTTGGAGTTGCTTACACTCCCAACATTCTGTATCAGGAAGAGTTGGAGCAATTGCAACGAGAGTTCCCCGATAATTTCCGATTGACTTATGCCATCAGCCGCGAGCAAAAGAATGCTGACGGTGGCAAGATGTACATTCAAAGCCGGATTAAGGAAAACGCAGACCAATTATGGGAATTGGTTCAAAAGCCCAATACTCACACTTACATCTGCGGTTTGAAGGGCATGGAAGGCGGAATTGATGAGGGAATGTCTGCTGCATCGAGCAAGCACGATGTTGACTGGACAGCCTATCAAAAACAGTTGAAAAAAGACGGTCGCTGGCACGTTGAAACTTATTAATTTGTTGCCTGATTTAATCTGATTTGTAGGGCGGCCATTGGCTCGCCCTACATTTTTTTTTAAACATTTTTCAGCATTAAACAAGATTGCATAAATCTTTGATCGATGCTTCAACCGCAGAGGCAAAGCAGATAAACACAGATTAACGCAGATAATTTCAAGATCGGAAAGTAAATGAATGCAATGCAAGTCTATTCAGGGGCAGATTCACCCAATACAAGTGTAAAATAGACAGTAAGCTCACCGAAAAAGGGAGATAACTGACATGGTTATAACTTCTACCCAAAAACTGACATTTGAAGAATATCTGAACTATCAGGGAGAATCAGGTGTTTGTTATGAATTATATCGGGGACATCTCATTGAAATGCCAACACCCACAGCAATACATATCAAAATCTGCGAGTTTTTGGTTTATCAGTTCCGGCGCTTCTTTGCAGCACACAACCTACCGCTAGTTGCAATTGTCACTACCGCAGTCCGCACTGAAGAAGACTCTTCCCGCGTTCCTGATGTTGTGATTTGCACTCGGAGTTTGTGGGAACAAGTCTGCGCGCAACCTGGTTCCGCAGTGCTGGACTTTGAAGAAAAACCGCTGTTAGTTATCGAAGTTACCAGTCAAAATTGGCGGGACGACTACATCCGCAAGCGCGCAGAATACGATTTAATTGATATCCCTGAATATTGGATTGTAGACCCAAATCGACCGAAAATACGAGTATGCAGCCGCCCCGAAAATGAAGGCAGTTATTCTCACCAGGAATTTTTGCCGGGACAACAAGTTCAGTCTGTACAGTTCGCTGAATTTATTTTATCGGTGGATGAAGTGCTGTGTCCGCCGCTAGTCGAAGATTTAATTCGAGAAGAATCTGTACAGCGACAACAGCTAGAACAGCAGAATCAGCAGCTAGAACAGCAAGTTAATTTAGAAAGGCAGCGTGCCCAAAGATTGGCGCAGAGGCTGCGAGAAATGGGAGCAGATATGGATGCAGAGCTTTAAATTGCTGTGTAAATTCTGGATTCGTTAGTCATGCAGATCCCCAGCTTCTTTGATAAGTCGGGGCTCTCGCTATTCTGTGAATGCCCGGTTGTCATACAATGATTGTAGATTAAGTGAGTTTCAACGGGTCAAAGTCGTGGCTTTCAAAATTGGTTTGCTAGGTTTGGTTAAGTTTACTTACAAAAGCATAAATTTCAAAATTTATATGATAAATAAATAATAAGGATATGCAAGATTCTGGATACGAGGGTCAGAAAGTAGCCTATGTCAGTAAAAATTATTCGGGCCGCCTTTCGCGAGATACAAAAACTCTCCTATGACAATTTTCAGATAGTTTACCAGATTATCAGTGGTTTGAGCCAAGGCAGCCATCAAGATGTTAAAAGTTTACAGGGACATGAAAACCTGTGGCGAACTCGTCAAGGTCAACTGCGTGTGATCTGGGAACGAGATTCTGGCAATATTGTAGTGATTAAAGCTGGTTTGCGAGGAGATATTTATGATAGGGTGTTTGACAGTCGCAATCGCACATATCCGCTGGAAATAGAGGCAATAGAAGAATTGAATAAACCTCAAGGAACCGCGCTAGTATATCATCCAGCTTATGAAATTTCACTAGAAGATAGTAATTGGAACAAAGAAGAAGATCGTTGGTACAAATTTATTTATGCCAACTATTATCGCTACTCACCAGTGCTAACCAGTTCCCAAAAACTGCCATTTGCTGAGTTGATGCAGCATGGGATATGGTCTACAAACAATTGGTTAGTTCAGAGTGGGCCAGGAACAGGGAAAACTGTATGTGCGGCTCTTATAGCTTGTGAACTTCATCGCGAGCAAGGGTGGAACACAATGCTTATTGTTCCTCCAGCAGTGCGTGAAGATTTGGAAAATTACTCAGAGATCAAGAAGATAAAAGAGCAAAATTCAGAAGGTTTTTGGCTGGGTACTTTTCCTGATTGGGTGCGTAAAGTAGATCCAGAATTGGGCGATCGCCTAGCAACTTCAGAGGAAGAATTAACGGCTCTGCGAGAATTAGTGAGATTCGAGGGTTTAGCACCCAGGTTAGGAGAAATCAGTTCACGAGATGTTTTGCTATATCAAGCTTTCGTTCTGGATCTGGAAAATGGTAACAACGATAGAAATCCCATCTTCCAAGAAAATAGACAACGTATTGAAATTCTTGAGAATATTAGACCGGAATTGTGGAGAAGAAAGTTAGGGGATCGCCTCTGCAACTTCGGTGTTGCGACTCAACTTATATCTGCTCGCCCTTCCCCTCTTTACCAAAACCAGCCTACTATTTTAATTGTCGATGAAGCCCAAGATTTTTTGTTAGCTCAGTTAAAAGCTCTAATTGCTGTAAGAGAAGCTTGGGAAAACCAGAGACATTCCACTTATCTCTGGTTGTTGGGAGACTTAAATCAGAGAATTCAACCCGTAGACTTTGATTGGGGGCAACTACAGTTAGGCAGTCGCATTGTCGGGTGAGGTTCGAGGGTCGCCCCTCTCCCCTCCCCTAAGAACCGGACATGAGACTTTTGCACTCATCCGGCTCAAGCCTTACTTCAAGCGAGATTTAACTTGGGTTTTATGCACCTGTTTGT
>NZ_JADEWV010000112.1 GCF_015207455.1 Microcoleus sp. LEGE 07076 | reverse complement strand
GAAACCGGGTTTCTATGAGATTTTACGCATCCTCACGAGATATTCGCGAGAAACCCGGTTTCTAAATCCCGCGCGCAAACTTACGATCGATCTCCAGCCATCTGCTGAATCCTAGAAATAATGCGTTTCACTATCTCCGCGTCGGGCGATCGCAAATGCTGTAAAATCTGCAAAGACTGCTGTAAATAATTCAAAGCTTGGTCAAAATCTCCCTGCGCTGCTAACAACTGTCCAAGCATTGCGAAAGTAGCAGCTTTCCCTTGAACATCGCCAATTTTTTCCTTAAGTTCGAGTGATTGTTGATAAAATGCGATCGCCTTTTCTACTTCTTCTTGATTCGCATGGATTATTGCTAGATTGTTCTGCCATTACTTTCGATTCCCACTCTAGGTTCTCTAATTATATGTCGGAAAATTATTTATAGTCTGTGCAAACGAGAGTCCTTGTAGGGTGCGTCGCTATCAGACTTTGCGGGTTCCCAAGTAGATGACTGATGGCGACGCACCCTACGATATCTACTGTATAATTGATCGATAAGCTCGATCGCCAAAACCGAATATGCCTGCCAAGGATCTCTACCACGATGCTGTCAAACAAGCGCTCATCAAAGAAGGTTGGAAATTCAATCGGAGGTAATTAGCCAATGGATAAGATAGAGAACTATCGCACTCTAATCAAAAAGATTTTGAGCGAGTACGATCGCCTTTTTGCCAACCAAACCGCAGCCAACACAGAGATGCTTCTAGCCTTTGACGAAAAGCGCGATCGATATCTTTGGTTTCAGGTAGGATGGCAACAAAATAAAAGAGTCAGAGGAATTACTGTTTGCATCCAGATTAAAAATAATAAAATTTGGATAGAAGAAGATTGGACAGAAGAAGGAATCGCCAACGAACTTTTAAAAGAAGGAGTTCCTCAAAGCGATATAGTGCTGGCTTTTCACCATCCAGACGATCGCCCTTTGACAGATTTTGCCGTAGCTTAGAAACAACATAAATCCAACTTACCTAGCTAACTCTAATTTTGCCTCCCGCTTGTTCAAATAATAACTAGCGCTTTCTTCCAGCAATTGACGAACAAAATTAGGTTCTTCGGAGTTCAATGAATGCAAAATATCTCGATACAAACGACAAGCATCATCATCATTTAAAATGCGGCTGTGGAGGATTCTCGTCCACTCCGAAGCAACGAGCATTAATTGCGGTACAACTGTCACAAATGCTTGCATCTGTGCTGACACATCAAAAGATTCTAGAAAATGAATCAAACCAAACATGACTTCTGGTTGTTCGCAGCGATCGTCTAAAATCAGATGTAAATCCGGTAAATCTTCATTTTGAGGACGATCTGCAAGTGAAGCTAAAGCATTTTCAAAAGCTGTCACTTCATCAGGCGATCGCATCAATTTATTTGTTTCTAAAATGTTAATCCAAATATTTTCTTTCATCAGCTATTACCTTCCTTGTCAAAAAATCTCGACCAAACTAACTTATTTAACCGGATAACTTCCTGCAAGCTGCGTCTAATCTCTGATCCATAAAGTCCCTGACAGCGATAAATCGATTGTGCATCCCTAATCTCTCTAGCCAATACATTTCTTGGTGAAACACTGAGATTGGGGGATTGTCCATAGGAGATAGTTTGGCGATGACGACCTCCCTGACCGGGCATAGGGTGTTCCATCATCATAGCAATACCCATGCCTTTGGTGTAGCCAGGAACTTTTGCAGCCATAAACGCATGAGAAGGAATGTGGTGCGGTGTTAGATTATCGCCTCTACGTCCAGTTTCCAGCAACCGATTGTAGAGTCCGACAGCGCATTCTCCAGGAAGTAGTTGAGGTATGTTATTTACGATCTTTTCTCCTACATATTTCAGCTACGCAATATTTCATAATTTTATGATGAAGGAATAGCAAAGCTTTGTATAATTAGTACAAGGTTACTTTAAAAAGCCGATATAACCTTGCAATCTTTTGTGACACAATAGAATAGGTAATAGCCGATCGCAAAACCGGACAGTATGCTCAAAACTACCATTACCATTCCCCAAACCTTCCAAGTAACTCACGAACAGTTCCAGCAAATTGCTGCCGTCAACCGTGACTTAAGACTAGAGAGAAGTGCTACAGGACAATTAATTGTTATGCCCCCGACAGGAAGCGACACAGGCAAACGAAACCAAGATATGTCAGGACAACTCTGGCTGTGGAACCGCCAAACCAAGCTGGGAATAGCATTTGACTCTTCTACTGGTTTTCAACTGCCCAATGATGCCGATCGCTCCCCAGACGCTTCCTGGGTTAAATTAGAACGGTGGCAAACTCTCACACCCAAACAACAAGAAGGCTTCGCTCCCCTTTGTCCAGACTTTGTTGTAGAATTGCGATCTAAATCTGACAACATGGAACCATTGCGAGAAAAAATGCGAGAATACATCGCCAATGGATCGCGTTTGGGTTGGTTAATCGATCGCAAAAACCAGAAAGTCGAGATATACAGGCAAAGTCAAGATGTGGAAATATTAAATAATCCCAGCACATTATCCGGGGAAGATGTATTGCCAGGATTTGTCTTAGATTTAACAGATGTTTGGTAGTTTCTCTCAGTCGGCGGAGGCCGACTTCGTTTGTATAGCTGCGGTTTCAACCGCCGAGTATGTAGAATGCCGACTTCGTTTGTATAGCTGCGGTTTCAACCGCCGATTGATACAGTTGCAAAAAGATTCACCAACCGCAATATAATAAATTAGAGCAGTACGTCAATCCCAAATCTCAAATCCCATGCCCCTAACGCTTTACAACAGCTTGACCCGTCGCGAATCACCTTTTGACCCGATCGAACCAGGAAAGGTGCGGATGTACTGCTGCGGCGTTACGGTGTACGATTACTGCCATGTCGGCCACGCCCGCGCCTACATTGTTTGGGACATGGTGCGCCGATACTTGATGTGGCGCGGATACGATGTGCGCTACGTCCAGAATTTTACCGATATTGATGACAAAATACTCGATCGCGCCCGCGAAACAAATTCCACAATGGAAGCCGTAGCCCAACGCTTCATCGACGAATATTTTGCCGACATGGACAAACTAAATATTCTCAGGGCCGATGAATATCCCCGCGCCACCCACTCAATAGACGGCATCAAACGGCTGATTCATGAGTTAGAAAACAAAGGTTTTGCCTATGCGAACAGCGGCGACGTTTACTACAGCGTTCGCAAGTTTGACAACTACGGAAAACTTTCGGGCCGCAAGTTGGAAGAAATGGAAGCGGGGGCTAGCGGCAGATTAGAAACCGCAGAAATAGAAGCTCAAAAAAAGCAAGATTCATCAGATTTTGCCCTGTGGAAAAGCGCTAAACCCGGTGAACCTTTTTGGGAATCATCTTGGGGAAAAGGTCGCCCCGGATGGCACATTGAATGTTCGGCGATGGTGCGCGATTGCTTGGGCGAAACTATTGATATTCACTGTGGCGGTTCCGATTTAACTTTTCCCCATCACGAAAACGAAATTGCTCAATCTGAAGCTGCGACTGGTAAGTCTCTGGCTAATTATTGGATGCACAATGCTTTTGTGACTGTCAACGGCAGAAAGATGTCGAAGTCTTTGCACAATTTTATTACAATTCGCGATTTGTTGGAGGGGAATTGGTCGGGCGATACAGCTTTGGAAGGAAGCGAGAAGTCAAAAGCGGTGGAACCGATGGCGGTGAGGCTGTTTGTGTTAACAGCCCAGTACCGCAGTCAGATAGATTTTACCGAAGAGGCGATCGCATCTGCTCGAAATGGCTGGAATACTATCAACGAAGGCTTGCTTTTTGGACTCCGATATGCCG
Organism: Microcoleus sp. LEGE 07076; assembly: GCF_015207455.1. Classification (GTDB taxonomy): domain Bacteria; phylum Cyanobacteriota; class Cyanobacteriia; order Cyanobacteriales; family Microcoleaceae; genus Microcoleus. Next base: position 17,608 of record NZ_JADEWV010000112.1, on the reverse strand, counting down.
ATAAACTGAGTTGGGATGTTGAGAAAACTGGACAAGATACCAAAGCTGTGCAGGAATTCCAAGCAGCGATGGACAATGATTTCAATACTCCGGCTGCTTTAGCTGTTTTGTTTGAACTGGCGAAGGAATTGGGTAAGGAAAGCAATGTTTTGGTGCATCAGGGAAAAACTGAAACTTCGCCGGAATTGTTGCAACAAAAGTGGCTGACTTTGGTGCATTTGGCGGGGGTTTTGGGCTTGGAGGTGCAGCCGGAAGCTGACAGCGATGATGCGGTTGGCGGTTTGAGTGATGGGGAGATTGAGGCGATGATTCAGCAGCGGAAGGATGCGCGGATAGCTAGGGATTTCGCTGAGGGCGATCGCATTCGCAACGAACTTAAAGACAAGGGAATTACTTTAATAGATCAAAAAGATGGTACAACCATCTGGCACCGGAGTTGAAATTTAGAGTTTTTTAACCGCAGATGAACGCGGATGAACGCAGATGAAATTCCATCCGCGTTCATCTGTGTTCATCTGCTGATATCTGCGGTTAAAAACTCCCATTGACAAACTCCGCAACCGCGCCGACAAATTCTGCGGTGGATTCGTAGGGTAAAACGTTGCGCCCCGGCATTAATAAACCCTCTGCGTTGGGAAAGTTAGCCAAATATTGCGCTAATCTTTCCTCTGGTTTTTCTTCCTTACCCGATTGACTGATGCTTGAGGCTTTTTCTCCCATAATAACGAGTGCGGGATTCGCAAACTGTTGAATCGTGGTACTATAATCTTGCCGCCAAAACCCCGCCAAAAACGAGAAAACTGCGTGACGGCTGTCAGGATTAGTCGCCCCAGCCTGCAAAGCATCCAACCATTCGCTGTCAACTTTTGCCGCATCGCCAAACAGTTGTTTGATTGAAAAAGATCGCAAAAATTCAGCGCGTCTGGCGTAGCGGTAAAAAGCGTTTCCCAAGGGAGAATCTAACAAATTCCAGACAATTCTTTGCTGTCTCTCTGTCGAATGTTTGTTCATCACCGCCCAAGCTGGAGGCCCCGCGAGGACTAATCCGCGAATTAAATTTGAGCCGCTTTCCTGCTGATTTTTTGCTAATTCCAAGGCTACACACAGTAAAGCACCTTGCACCAGGACGATCGCAGGTTTTTTTACTACAGTCTCCAAGAAATACTGCAACTGTGCCGCCCAATCCTCTGGATAGCAAGCCACAGCAGGCATTTCGCAATCGCCGCAGCCCAAAAGGTCGGGATTGTAAATTGGATTGGTATTTCCTGCTTTGTACCAACTCTCGCAAAATCTCTGCCAAAAGACTCTTGACAATCCAACTCCGATCGGATGAATTAATAACAAAGGTATGCTATCTTCTGTCGCATTAGTTGGGCTGTAAATATCGTAAGCACAGCGATATTTTTGCCATTCGTAAAACAGCGTTGGTGATTTAATAGACGAAATGGCGGACAAATCTTGGGTTGAAGGTGGTGATTGCATATTAATCTTTTAATTTTTTACTTGTTTGTTTACTTATGATGCAACGACAATGTGAGTTTTAGCTTGAACATTTGGTGGCGAGTGGGCAATCCGAATCTCTACGTTGCTGCCGAGTGCGTTGAGAAAACGAAATAGGCGTTCCGTAGAGAAATCTAATAATTTACCGCGCATCAATGCTGAGAGTGTATGTCGATCGATTCCTAATAGCTTTGCTGCTTGGTTCTGGGTTAGTTGGCGTTCCGAAATTAATTCACTAATCTGATGAGCTAGTTCTGCCTTAATCAGTAATTCCTCTGGATTGGCTAGCCCTAAATCAGCAAAAACATTTCCACTACTGGAATGCACTTTGATTTCTTCAGTCATTTTGTTCCTCCAATTCTTGCTGTTCTAAATATTTTTTGTAGTGTTCTTTGGCACGCTTAAGTCGAGATTCAATCAAATCTATATCTTGCTTGGGGGTAGCAATTCCCTGCTTTGATTTTTTTTGAAAAGCATGAAGAACATAGACTATTCCTTCAAATTTTACGGTGTATACCGATCGGTAAGTGTCTCCATCAAAATTCTCAACAATTTCTAGAACGCCAGCACCTTTAAATCCTTTAAGCGGTTTAGCATCAGGATGCTTTTTACCCAGTTGAGCGCGGTACAAAGCAAAACCCATAATTTGCTGGACATCTTCAGGAAACTCGCGCAAGTCGTCACGGGAACTGCCGATCCATTCAACGGGTTTTAATAGCGAATTCATAATCTTAATTATATTATTTATATCATATTGTTTATCATAAAATAGAGAGTGATACGATCGACAACAATATCATTACTCAATTTTGTCAGAATAATCATGTCAGAACAGCGGATCACTATTTCTTTACCTAACTTGCTGATAGTTGTAGCATCGTCCTTGCTGCTGGTGCTGCTGTGGCAATTGCGGAGCCTGCTAGTAATTTTGATGATATCAGTCGTGCTCGCCGCTTCGATCGTCCCGATCGTCAATTGGGCCCAAACCATGCGCCTTCCCCGCTGGCTGGCGGTGATTCTGGTTTATTTAACTCTGATCGGCGGATTCAGCGGGGCGGTAGTGTTAATCGGCCCGACAATCATTGAGCAAATCCAGTTACTGGTGCGACTGCTACCAGTTTACGTTAAAAGTCTGGAAACTGTAGCAACTAATCTATTGAGTCGCCTCACCGACGATGCCCCGGCGCTGGTGGGTCAGTTGGTGGACACTCAATCGCTGACGAATTGGCTGATTCGATCGAGCCAACAACTCATTTTGCGATCGTACAGTTTAACTAGAGGCATTTTAGGAGGTGTTTTCAGCTTAATTTTAGCATTATTTATTTCAGGTTACATGGTTGCCGATAGCGACACATTAATTCAAAGTTTAGTACAGTTTTTCCCCAAACCTTGGGACGAAAGATTGGCAGCCCAAGCTACGCCGATTGGTCAAAGAATGGGGAGTTATATTCGGGGGCGGGTCTTAGTTTCGGGAATTTTAGGGATATTTATTACCACAGGTTTGAGCATTTTAGGAATGCCGGAATTTGCTTTAGGCTTGGGTGCGATCGCAGGTGTTACCAACCTGATTCCCTTCATCGGCCCAGTATTGGGAGCAGTACCCGCATTAATTGTAGCTCTAGCTAAAGGTGGCTGGCTAGTTTTGTGGGTATTGCTGTTATTTGTAATCATCCAAAACTTGGAAACTTATGTGCTCGATCCTTTGCTGGTTGGTTCCTCGGTTGGCGTGCATCCTTTGTATCAATTGCTGTCTGTCTTGGGAGGCGTACAAGTATTGGGAATTATCGGCGCAATCATTGTACCGCCTTGGTTTGCGGGAGTGGCTGCTTTGATTGAGAACTTGTATTTAAAACCAAAGCTGAGGAACGAACATCGAGAGGCAATAAATCAAGCCAAAAATAATTCTAATTTGCCTCCTCTGACACCTTCGGCGTAAGAGAGGGAGAGAGGGAATATTTTACTGATTTTAATAGTTGTAGGGTGTGTCGCCATGAAAAATTCTTAACTCAATATCGACAATCTCAGGGTGACGCACCTGATACCATTCATTAAAATTATTTCCACAAACACCAAACTCGTCAAAGGCTTGTTTCCAGAAATATTTGATCCGGTGCGTCGCCCTGAGTTTATTTGTCAAATTTAGAGATGGTTGATGGCGACACATCCTACAAATAATCCGGTGCGTCGCCCTGAGTTTATTTGTCAAATTTAGAGATGGTTGATGGCGACACATCCTACAAATAATCCGGTGCTACTAACCAATGACTACTGACCAATGACCAATGACTAATGACTAATAACTAATAACTAACAACTAACAACTAATAACTAAGGACTAATTGCCACTTCAATGCGGCGGTTGCGCTGCCGATTGAGATCGGAACTATTATCCACCAAAGGGCGACTTTCCCCATAGCCGATCGCCACCCAATGATATTGCTGGCCGAGCACGCCAGACAAATACTGCACCACAGCCTGAGCCCGCGCAAAGGACACGTTGCGATTTTCCGCCTCTTCCCCCGCGTCGTCAGTGTGGCCGGCAACCCGCACCGTTGCCCCCTCATAACTGCGTAAATCCGCCACCAAATTGTCCAAAATCGCACTCGTGCCCGCGCGCAAAGAAATGCTGCTATCAAACAAAACATCGCTGGGAAGAGTTACCATCAGCCCATCTCCTCCAAACACCGAATTATTCACAGTTTCAGGGTTCAGACTCGGGCTGCTGCCGGCAATCGCGGGCAAAACAGGAGTAGGAATTGCCGTCGCTTCCGGCGCTGCCAATTCCCGCGACATCAACTGCAAACGCTTTTCCAAAGTTTCCGTCGGGCGGCTGCTACCCAACTGACTCTCCAAAGCCGCCGTGCGACCAATTAGCGCATTCAGTTCCCCCTGCAACTGGCGTAAATCTCCCTGCAATTTCTCTCTCAAGGCAGGATTGACTTTTGACTGGGGACTGGGTGTAGCGGTTGGTGCGGGAAGCGCCGGAATTTGCCTTGCTGGTGCGCGTTGCGGGCTGGGGGTCAAATTTTGAGTTAGGCGCAGCAATCTCTCGGCTAGTGGCATCTGGACGGTGTTAGAAGGATAAATTTGGGCGATCGCCATCCCCAACACCCACGCAAAACCGCTGCCTACCCCCAGCAGCAGCAGTCGAAATATCAGCGACAGCAAAAACACACCTTGTCCCCGCGACTTGGAGACGCGAGTCGGGGGGATTGAAGGTTTTTGATTAAAAGATGGCCTCATATTGCCTCCCTCTGAGTACACATACCAGATTAATTTCGATACTATCTTACCTATGGGATTTGAGAATATTCGATTTGAGTTTAGATTGGAGAAAAAATCTACAATCTCAAAATGAAACCCGGTTTCTCTAAATCTGGCGTTTAGCGGCGCAGCATAGAGGTAGAAACCGGGTTTCTACTCGGATTTGAGATGAGAGTTTAGATTGGAAGACAAATCTAACACCTCAAAAACAAACCCGGTTTCTCCAAATCTGGGATTTAGCCAACATCTGCTGAGAAACTGGGTTTCTTGTCCCGGGGTGTCAGCCTGAATTTGTTAGATAATGCTGTATAATTTTTGGAAAAAAACCGATGACTGACCCTTTAAATAGCCCTCATCCCGTTCCTTGGGAATGGATTAGCGCCACTCATGCTAAAGTGAGTTCCACTGCCGGCACAGGCCTCCGCTACTATCGAAGTCCTTCCCTGGTTTCAACTAACGGCCAATACGCGGCTTACAGTCGAATTGAGTTGCAAGTGCAGCCGGAACTCTCCCGTTGTCGGGTTAGCAGCGTCATGTTTGTGGAAAATCTCAAAACCGGGGAACTGCAAACAGTGGCGGCCGCTTCGCCGCTGGCGGAAAGCGGAATGTATGCTAGCGATGACACAGATATGTCCGGGACGATCGCCATTTTAGTGCCTGTTGCTTGGAATCAAGAGGGTTCCCGCGTTCTCGCCCGCGAATTTGAAGCGCTGTTCAACTCTTCGGATATGTCGGACTACGCGGTAATTTGGGATAAAAATGATAATTACACTTATACCGTTGCTCCCGCTCGCAGTCTTTACACTCATGCTGTATTGTTGGGTTGGAGTCAACTTTGCCCCGGAGAAGTTCTGTTCCGCGCCGGCCATTTGGGCGATCGAGTTTGGCCTCTTTGTGCAGTCGATATGACGGGTAAAACGGTAGCTGTCAGCGAAGACAAACCCCTAGTTTTCGGCACTCAAGCCAGCACAGACTGGAGCGAACCTAAAAATCGTTTTTAGATATTAAGTAGAAGTCATTAGTCATCAGTCATTAGTCATTAGTCATCAGTCATGTTTTGCTGTCGTCTCCGAGCTTTCCGTACAACGTCATTAGGAAGAAGGAAGAATGCTTGTGCAGCAAACTTTTTAGCCATCTATATCTTATGTTTAATTAGGTGGACTCACTTATGGCAGCATCTTATTTTATCAGACCCACAATTATGTTACTTTTGGGTCAATCTTTCGAGCAATTTATTTTGACTCTGGGGCTGATAATTTTGGCTGTCATTTTCAGTTTGACAGCTTTCATTTTTATTCGGATTTTTATCAATTGGTTGCAGGGAAAATTAGAGGAAAGACGCCATCTTTATCGAAAAAATAGAATGCAAAATCAAGGCGATTTAACCTCCAATAATTATGAAACAAACAACATTTTTTTAGAGCCAAAATTTGTAGAAAATGACGGAGATTTCAATATTATTTGGGGAGCAGAAAACAATATTTTAGAAGCGATAGAGCCGGAGATTACCTGCGAAAATTCAGCAGCAGTTGCCCATCTCTACCAGCCGATCGCTCTTTGGCAAGGGCGCTTAATTTTGCCCTGCACCGAACAGCGCCAGCCCTACGGTACAGTGTTTTTGGAAGTAATAAATGCCCCGAAAAAATACCAAAATTTCATTGGCAAAACAGCATTTTTGAAGTGGCTAGCAAATCGCCAAGTGCAATTTTTTGTCCACGCAGTCACTCAAGATATCAACTTCACACAACAAACTAAAAAAAGCAAAAAATCTGGTAACATCCATCCAGATAGATTAAACGGCTGGCGAAATGTCGGCCCTTTGGAAACTTTAGCAGGAAGCAGACTCGAAGACAGTGTGACTGTGATGCTGCGGAGGCCGGTGATTGCCATCAACCACAGCAGCGGCCAGCAGGAACTAATTATCGATCGCGAACCAGTACAAATTATCGGACGTTTGTGCGCCTTAGTTTCAATTTTACAGCGCCAAGAACCCGACAGCAACAAATTTATTGTGCGGCATTTCAACAAAAAATCCCAAAAATTTGATGGCGCAGCCGAAATCATTCAAATTCCGCAAGTAAATCCTGACAAAAATGGCATAGCGAGGTCTACAAATCACCTGATAGAACAATCGCCATTAAATTCAGAGGGCTGGTACATTTACGGCGAAAGAGACGAAGAGAGTATTTTTGTAGTGCAGGCAATTGAACCGCGCCAAATTACTCAGTTAATACCAGATGAAACACATTTCGGACTCAGAAAATCTCTCGCTTATTTAAAAGATGAAAACTGGTTAAATACAAAAGATCAAAAAGGCAAAGCCAAAAAAGTATTGTTAATGCCAAGTGAGGCTACAGAAAATGCTTTAAACTCTCCTTGGGAAGAAGGAGATATCGGCATCGCGATTCACAGTTTCGGCGGTATCGGCGGCAAAAAAGGCGAATCTGCACCGCTGGGAATTGTCACCGGACATTTTTCTTTGGGACTAGCAAAAGTGGTGCGCGATCGATTTACCGATGAACTGCGTTTTGACATAGAATACAAACAAGTATACGCCCACAATCCCGACGGAATTGTCGCCGGTTCGAGCAAATGGCAAAGTTATATGGGAGACTTGCAGCGCGGCTGGTTGGGCGATCGCCCGGTTTGCGATATCATTTGTAAATTAGACTGCGTGTGTTGCGACTACGATTTTGAAGGAATCATTTTGTCGCCTTTAACCGAATTAAACCAACAACTAGATATCATGATGGCGCGCTACCGCAGCGGAGATGGCACCGGTGCAACTTTAGTCACGCCAGCAACTTCTTGCGTCCAAGATTCGAGTCAGGCAATTTACGCTACCATTAAAAAAATCACTGCCGAAATCGAGTCAAATCCTCAGATTCAAGATTGGCTAAAAACACATCCCACCGACGCACAAACCGAAAAATTTTATCAGTTAGTAGCTTTGGGAGAGAGTTTAGAAAAAGTATTAATGCCCCTCGGTATTGTCCGTCCTGATTGGCGCAAAAATACGATATTGGCGGGGATTGATTCGGAACAGAAAAAAAGCTGGTTTTCGGGAATCGCGAACCTGCTAAAAGCTGCTATTAGTTACCGAACAATGCTGCCGAGACGCACCCAAGATGAAATTGCTAAAATTCTGTTAAAACAAGGAGCGTTTTTGTGGATAATCCGCACCAATCAAGTGGGGGGATTCGATCGAGATATTGAGCCTCGCGCGCCGACAGGATTTTGAGTAAAATTATCATATAAGAAAAAGACGGCGGTTGAAACCGTGTCTTGTCAAACGAAGATGATTCGGCGATTGAAATCGCTTCTACAAAAACCAAGTCTGCCTCCGCAGACTCAGAGTTGAGGAATTGGTTTGTAGATGATTCGGCGATTGAAATCGCTACTACAAAAACCAAGTCTGCCTCCGCAGACTAAGAGATTGAGGGGGTATTAAAGCCGGATTTGGTATCAGTCAACCGTTAACAGTCAACAGTCAACCGTTAACCGTTAACAGTCAACCATCAAGCATTACCAAGGAGTGACTGCAACAGTGCCGCCCGGTGCAATAACTACTCGGAAATCAGCCAGGGGTTCCGCCGGCGGCCTGGTGCCAATCGGTTTGTAAAGCAATTCCGATAACGGCGCTTCGGATCGATCGACTGCCGCCGAATTCTGGGGCTTGTAACCGACAATCGCCCCGTCTTTAGCCACACTCACCCGATAAACCAACTCCCCATCAACCGCAGGCTTATCCTTCAAAACTCCGTCAACTTGCTGGGAAAGTTTGCCCTTCAACAGCTCAATTTCCGCCGCATCTGTAATCGGCACGGCTGCGGCACCAGGACTTGACAAACCTTCGGAAACAGAACTGGGCGTGCTCTGGGGCGAAGCGTCCGACTGTGGCGCGGGGCTCGGAGTCGGCGAACTCGATTCAGGGTTAGGAGTTTTGTTTCCCGGTAGCAAACCGTCAGCAGGCCTAGGATTGGGAGTCGGCGAACCGGAACCGCCCGGATTCGGCGTGCCCTGATTCTGCCCCGCAGGATTGGGCTGCGGTACCGGATCTCTCGGGCGCTGGACTTGGGGCATCGGCACCAAGAAAAACGCCATCGCAGCCAAAGCTAAACTGGACACCCCCACGACAGCAGGCAAACTCCGCTTCGCCAAAGGTTCGGCCGACTTGATATAACGCTTGGAAATTGGGGTTAATTGCAGCGACAATTCCGGTAGCGTCTGGGTGTCGGCAAAAAATTGATCGATCGCCTCTACCAAGTCAAATAGCTGTACCGTTGTCAAATCTACTTCTGCTGAGATTTCTGTTTTTCGATCGATTTGGGTCGCGCTGCCTGCTTCGGCGGGTAGAACGGTCAACCGGTGCGAATTCCCGTCAATTCTGTGCAACTGCACCATGCTCAAATTCGGACCGTAGCGATCGGGATAATGCACTCCGCTCATAAATTCTTGAGCGTAGCTGCTGACTGCCCTCACCAAGCTTTCAAAAAACTCCCGTCCCCCGCTGAGGGGCTCGCCCAAACCTTTCACATAACATTCAGCGCTCATTAGTATGGAAAGCACCGGCCGCATATCTAACTGGCTGGCTGCCGAGCCATCGCTCAAGCCTTCTAAAACTAAGGTGCAATTTGGCAGACTGTACTGACGCCTAATAGTCATTTTTATTCCACTTCTCCATCAAACAGGCTAACCCATAAGCGCTGCATTCCGGCCGTTCCCGTACAAAACAGCAGTTTGCTCAACAAGTTTAAAGCTAGTTCGTTGAGCTTGTCGTCGGAATTGTAAGCTGCAACTACCGATCGCTTCGGGTTCATGCGCGATCGAAAATGAGCTCGAAAGCGTTCTAAATAATCTGCAAGCTGCAAGTTCTGGTTGAGAGGTATATTTCTCGATCGCAACTGCTGCGAATCTTGCAGCAACTGGCGAATTGTCGCGGTTAACTTGCGCGCCATATTGCAGGCGATCGCCACCAGCGCTTTTGCCTCCACAACAGTCAGGGAGCGGCGCTGCGTATAGCGTCTCAGCGGGTTAGTATTACGCATCAGCCAAAGGGCAACCCGATTTTTGATAATTGACTCCAATTCCAGTTCCTTTGACACTGCCAGCATTTCTTCCGCACCTCCGAGATACAAGGCTTCGATCGCCAGCAACATCAAGTCAATTTGCAATCTAGCGCGGCGAGGACACCCGCCACCGTTGGGCGACAAGTCTGGCAAACTGTCTAAAATCAACGGGTTTGACTCGGTAAGCAAAGTTTCTGACGGCATTAAGATCACGGCAACATCCATTCCAAACAAACTATACGGTTATGCGGGGTCTTTGGCATGACAAATTCTCAACCAAGGACTCCTCTGGGATACTTTATTTTTATCATTCACTTTTATGTGTCTTTTAAATCTAGCAGCAACCGACCGTCGCGGGCGAGCTCCGGTTGCGGGAGTTCGATCAAACACCGCCCGCTTCCCCACCAGAGCCCTGGAAGCTTTTTGATTTCTTGCTCCGCCACAGGGAGAAAGGGAAAGTTGGAGAGAATTTGACAATTCCCGATTCCCGATTCCCCCATTGCGATCGATCAATGTTCCTGCTTCTGGCGTTTCGCCGCCACTTCTCTTCGAGCCGTAAAATCACTAGCCGCCGCCCGATCCGTCAGACTAACTTTTCCCTTGAGGCTTTCTTCGTCCACAATTGCTCGCAGTTTAACAGAACTGTTTTGACCGATCGCGATCGAGTCGCTGCAACCGGCTAAATTAGGAACCGCGCCCGACAAGCTCAATCCTTGAGTTTCCCACTTGCCAACTAAAGAAGGTTTCTCCTCCGCTGTTTTTTCGCCATCGCTCTGGCTGCTGCCCGATCGCAAATTACCGCTCAAATAAACACCAGATTGATCGATTGTCAATACCAAACTATCTGATTTCAGACATTCTGGCAAGTCTTTCGCATCAAAGCGATAACTTCCGGCAATTGCCGGAGGAGCCTTTAAATTTGTTTCGCCGTAAGCAGTTACTACTTTAAAAAGTACCGCCACAAACGCGATAGAAATACCGTAAAATGTTAACATTTTAACGTTAAAATGAGGCATAGTTTTTCGGTTATTTGTTATTTGTTGTTTGTTGACTGTTGGCTGTTGGCGGTTGGCTCAGAGGGCGGGCACTCTTGGCACCGCCCCTACCTGTTGGCTGTTGACTGTTGACTGTTGACTGTTAGCTGTTGACTGTTGACTGTTAGCTGTTAGCTGTTAGCTGTTAGTTGTTATTAGAAATTGAGAATTGGAAAGTGGAAATTCGTAGCAAGTAACCAATAACCAATAACCAATAACCAATAACCAATAACCAATAACCAATAACCAATAACCAATAACCAATAACCAATAACCAATAACCAATAACCAATAACCAACAACTGACTACCTTTGAGGAAGTACCGAAGCCAAGTGCGATCGCACTTTAACGTAACACCGCGCAATCAGCAGCGAAGAATGACACTGCACTGCCAATTCATCAGTATACTGTCCCAAAGTTTGGCGCTCAATTCCCCACTCCCGACTCGTACCCGCAATAGTCAAATCAGCATTAGCAGAAGCAGCAATCACCGCTTGAATTGGTTCAGCAGCCTCCACAATCGGAGTTTCAATGCGCGATCGCACCTCAAGCGGCAACTGTTCCATCACTCGCTGAAACTCGTAACTCAGCTCATTTCCCTCCAACCCGTTTACCCCCACCCGCAGCACCGTCAAACGGCGTTCCTCGCTATTAAATAACAATCTCAGCGCCAATTCTAAGCCCAAATCATCGTGAATATTTGCCGCATAAGGCACTAACAAATTATTCAACCGTTCCCGGCCTCTGTCAACAAAAATTGCTACATCCACCTTAGCGCTGCTGAGAATTTGACCGACACGCCCTCCCAAACGGTTGCTGCTAAAAGTAGGCCTGTGCCATCCTACCAAAATCAAATCCGCGCGATCGAGTTCCGCAATTTGCGCCGTTTCCCGCGCCACATCCTTAGTAATCCGAATGATTGGATGCACGAATTTTCTCGCCTCCGGCATTTCCAAACTATCAATTAATTCTGATAATTTCGAGTGGCGCTCTTGAATAATGCGATCGGCTTCTGCAGGCGTACTTTCAAAAGCATAATCCTCATTTAATTCTATCAAACTTAGAGGATGAACCGCCGCCGACTGCAAATCGTTACCGCCCGTACCCGCAGCCGGCAGCGCCAGCCCTACCGCTAGTTGCAGCAAACCCTTCTGCGTGCTAGGATTAGCAACCGGTACTAAAATTCGATAAGTTTTCAGCAAGTTCTTAACTGTTTCTTCGCTGTTCCTAGCAATTGGCAAATCTTCTAACTCTGAATCCTCAGAGCTAACTTCTGAAATATCTAACCGAATTAACCGTTTTGGATAAGTCCATTCTAACAGCGGGGAAGTCATAAAAGTTGTGACTAACGCCATAATAACTAACATTGTAAATAGCACCGGCGAAATTACACCCAGAGAAAGACCGATATTCAATACAATTAGTTCAGTCAAACCGCGAGTATTCATCATCCAACCCAGCGCAGAAGCTTCTCGGTTACTGATGCCGCAGACTCTAGCAGCCGTGTAAGTTCCGACGTATTTGCCAATAATTGCTACTCCCAAAACTGCGGCGCACAGCAGCCACAATTCAGGACTGTTTAACAAGCCAATTTGAGTTCGCAAACCGCTGTAAGCAAAAAAGATTGGCAGCAGAAATATCAAAACAAAATCTTCGGTTTTCTCAGCTAACTCTCTGGTGAGTCCGGCATTTTTCGGCATAGCAGCACCGAGCAAAAATGCACCGAAAATCAAATGAATGCCGATCAATTCAGTAATTAAGGCAGAAGCTACAACTCCCATGTAAATTCCCGCCAGCACTAACTGCGTTAATCTGCCCGTGCGGTTGTAGTGTTTGGAAAGCCGCTGCAAGAACCAGCGGACTACAGTCATCATGAAACCAATGTAAACTAAAGATTCAATAATGGTCGGCAAAGCGCCCAGCATCGAATTAGTTCGAGTAACTGCGATCGCCACCGCTAACAAACACCACGCCGTCACGTCATCTACAGCAGCACAAGTCAGGGCCAGCGTCCCCAATTTTGTATTCTGCAAGTTGTGCTCTGTAATAATTCTTGCCAGCACCGGAAACGCCGTAATTGACATCGCAGCACCCAAAAACAGGGCAAAGGCTGTAAATGAAACGCTATTATTTGAAACAATCGGGTACAGCAGCAATGCTAAAATGCTTCCCAGGGAAAACGGCACTAAAATGCTGACGTGGGAAGTTAAAATCGCTACATCTAAATTGTTTTTGAGATACTTGGGATTTAGTTCTAAACCAATCAAGAACATGAAAAATATTAGCCCCACTTCAGACAGCACGTTGAGGAAGGGAACGGCCTCGGCTGGAAAAAGTGCTGCGGCGGCGGCGGGTGCAACTAAGCCAAACAGAGAAGGCCCGAGCATAATTCCTGCTACAATTTCTCCAATGACTTGAGGTTGTTTGATCGCTCGAAATCCTAAACCGACAAGTCTCGAAAGTGCAATCACAATTAGAACTTCCAGCAAGACGAGAATGGGGATGGGCATGGTGTTTTGAGCTTTGGGATTTTGGCGGATCGAGAGGAAACTCGTAAAGCAGGCAGAATTGCCGATCGAACAAATTGCATAAAAGCTCGATCCAAGGTAGAAGGCACGAGACACGCACCCACAACGTCATTGTCTCACAAGCTAACAAAGGCTTTGGCAACCTAACTATGTGGATTTAGGGTTTTTTCTAAAAAGCCCGATCGACTAACTTTAACCGCAGCGCGCGCACCCCGCACCAAACCCGCGAACTCAATCTCGATCGGGCGCATACCGCCCGCCCAAACCTACGGATAACCCAACCCTCGGGACACAAGATAGTCAGAAAAACTAGCACGCGCTGTGATAAACTAGAGGAGTTGTTTAAATTCGCACATCCGGGTTTTCGGGTGTTTCGAGGGCGCAAACCTTCAGAAATACAACCGGGTGGAGGATTAACCCGAATACAGGAGTTACAAATACAATGCCAGTAGTCAGTTTGGCTCAAATGTTAGAGTCAGGGGTTCACTTCGGACACCAAACCCGCCGGTGGAACCCGAAAATGTCTCCATACATTTTTACAGAGCGCAACGGGGTTCACATCATCGACCTCGTGCAAACCGCTCAGCTTATGGAAGACGCCTACGAGTACATGAGAGTGGCCTCAGAAAAAGGCAAAAAGTTTTTGTTCGTGGGTACGAAGCGCCAAGCAGCCGGGATTGTAGCCCAAGAAGCTCAACGCTGTGGTGCTTATTACGTCAACCAGCGCTGGCTGGGGGGAATGCTCACCAACTGGACGACGATTAAGTCCCGCGTCGAACGCCTCAAGGATTTGGAACGCCGCGAGGAAATCGGTGCCCTCGATTTGCTGCCGAAAAAAGAAGCTTCGGTACTGCGCCGAGAAATGGCAAAACTCCAGAAATACCTGGGCGGAATCAAGTCTATGCGGAAGATTCCCGACGGAGTGGTGCTCGTAGACCAGCGCCGCGAGTATAATGCAGTGTTGGAATGCCAAAAGTTGGGAATTCCCATCGTCTCTCTGTTGGACACCAACTGCGACCCGGATTTGGTTGACATTGCGATTCCGGCAAACGACGATGCTATTCGATCGATCAAGCTGATTGTCGGCAAGTTGGCTGATGCCATCTACGAAGGTCGTCACGGTCAGCAAGGCGGCGAAGGTGACGACGATTACGACTACGAAGGTGGCTACGACGGCGCTGAATATGATGGCGAAATCGAAGAATTGGATGACCCCAATTATGTAGACCCCGACGAAGCCGCTGAGGCTGAAGGCGAAGAAACCGAAAGCTAATATTGCGATCGGAATCTGACACCAGGCAATTAAAAATTAAAGATTGAAAATTAAAAATAATAATTATTTTTAGTTGGATATTTTTGATTTTTAATTGTACCAGGCACGATTCTAAGTCATTAGTAGAGTTATGGCAAAAGCATTCGTTGTGTCAGGGCCAGAATTAATTCTGGCGCTAAACCTACAAGGTGCGCCCTAAGACCGAGTAGGTATTTCTTCACTCCTGTCCAATCATTAACATTAAGATTAGTAACTAATGACTAATGACTAATGACTAATGATAACTAAGAGGGCGGGCACTCTTGGCACCGCCCCTACTGACTAATGACTAATAACTAATTTTGATTGGGAACTTAAAGAAGATGGCGGACGTACCTGCAAAACTTGTTAAAGAACTGCGCGACAAAACCGGCGCTGGCATGATGGACTGCAAAAAAGCCCTCATTGCAAACGAAGGCGATGTCGAAACATCCATTGAGTGGCTGCGGAAAAAAGGTCTGGCCGGGGCTGACAAAAAAGCCGGACGGGTTGCCTCAGAAGGGATCGTAGGCAGCTACATCCACACAGGCGGCCGCGTGGGAGTGCTCGTGGAAGTTAACTGCGAAACTGATTTTGTGGCGCGCCGCGAAGAATTCCAAGCTTTGGTGCACAATATTGCGTTGCAAATTGCAGCTTGCCCGAATGTGGAATATGTGAAAATTGAAGATATTCCTGCCGAAATTGTCGAAAGAGAAAAGGCAATAGAAATGGGCAAGGATGACTTGGGCAACAAGCCGGACAATATCAAAGAAAAGATTGTTCAAGGCCGCATTGACAAGCGCATGAAAGAGCTATCTTTGATGGATCAGCCTTTTATTCGAGATCAGAATATCTCGGTAGAAGAGTTGGTTAAACAAACGATCGCCCAAATTGGAGAAAATGTCCAAGTGCGCCGCTTCGTGCGTTTTGTCTTGGGCGAAGGCATTGAAAAAGAAGAAGCTAACTTTGCCGATGAAGTTGCCGCCCAAATGGGTGCTCAATAATCCCCAATTCAGATTGGAAATTGAAATTAAAAATGTGAAAAATTAGCTTTTCACATTTTTAATTAAAAATTAAAAAATGACTTTCAAGTAGTCGTAGGGTTCGTCACCCTAAAAAAATACCAAACAAATATCGACAATCTATAGTGACGCACCTAATATCATTTATCGAAAATTGTACTAGAAAACAAGTGTTGGCTTTGTTACCACGGATCGGAAGTGTTAGATCAAATCCTGTCTTCATCGGAATAATAAATTATAGTTAACAGTCAACAGTCAACCGTCAACACTCAACACTCAACACTCAACCGTCAACCGTCAACATCACCTGACGGTGTAACCGGAAATGATATTAGGTGCGGACACTCCAGATTGTCGATTGAATTTAGAGATTGTTTACGGCGACACACCCTACGATTTTTTAGTTTTATACGTCCTATTTGAATTTTATACGAGAGATATGGTGCGACCAAAAGAGCGAATAGAGCAAGATTTGGCAGGAGTAGAAGAGGCTTTAGCAGCCTTGAATTTGGAGTTTCGCAGTACCTATGAAGGTTATTTAACTGTGTTGGGACAAGCGGTGCGACAGCAGTTAATTTTGGCTTGCTACCACCTTTGCACTCAATCAGTACCGGAGTCGTTTCTCAAGTTGTCTTTAGAAGGGCGGCAAAAAATGCAGCAGTCTGTAAGGGCTTTGGCTGTCGCGTCGGAGGAAAAATTGTGTTCTCTAGTCACGAGTGACTCTGACGAGGAAGAAAAGGAACAAGAGGAAGAGGAAGAGGAAGAAGAAGAAGAAGAAGAAGGAGAGGAAGAAGAAGAAGAAGAAGAAGGAGAAGAAGAAGAAGGAGAGGAAGAAGAAGAAGAAGAGGAAAAAAACGAAGTTTCCGCCATTGATTATCTATTTTCATTGGCAAATTACCAATTACCAACTGCCAATTCTCCCGAAAGTTTGGCGCGCTGGCAAAATAGTATGGAAAAGTCGATCGCCCATATCATCAAACTGCTTTCTCGCGACACCAACCGCTTGCTGCAACAGTCGGGAATTTTGCCCAGTCAATTGCCAGAACCTGTGATAGAAGCTGCTTCGGGTGTTGAATCCTCCGGCGACAGCGTTGCCGGGCCGCCTAACTTATTAAACTTAATCATTGAAACTGATACCTTGCAGGCACCGCCAAAATTAGGACAACCGTCGCTTACTAAGGCCCTGCACATTACAGCGATTAAACTGCGGCTGGCGGAAATAGAGTTTGCCGATGCGGGAACTGCGGCTTGGCGGCAGCAAATTCGCAACCTCTGTGTGAGGTTAAACTCTTTAGGGCGCGATTACCAGAAAAAGCAGCGGGAACTTGCTATCGTGGAGGCTGAGTCGGCTTGGCGATCGAGTTGGTTTGAAGATTAGTCAGTTGACAGTTGGTTGTTGGCAGTTGGCAGTTGGTTGTTGGCAGTTGGTAGGGGCGGTGCCTGTGAGTGCCCGCCCTCTTCGTTAGTGGTTGAGAGTTGACAGTTGTCTGGAATTCTTGAGCTATGATTAATAACTAATGATTGATGATTGATGACTAATGACTAATAACTAATGACTAATAACTAATAACTAATAACTAATAACTAATAACTGATGACTAACAACCAACCAGAATGGCAGCGATTGCAAAAAGCTCTCTCAGTAGAAGCCGATCGCGGATTTAACGACATCCAGGGCAGTCAATACCGCTTCAGCGAGTTTCTGGGCCTGAGCTTGAGACAGTTGGCCGGTGCTGTGGCGGCTGCTACTGCGCGCGATCGAGCTAGACAACTTGCTGTGGAATTTGACATCTACCCGCAGAAGGATCTCGAAGCGCGCCAGCATTCGATCGCCATTACGGTGAGTTTTCTCAGACAAATGGAGCAAGTTTGGGAAGAACAAACGACACAAGTCAGACC
>NZ_JADEWV010000008.1 GCF_015207455.1 Microcoleus sp. LEGE 07076 | reverse complement strand
ATATAATTGAGTTTTTGAGATAATTATGGGAAGACCTGATTTTGAGGAATTAGAGGTTTATAAGTTGGCGGAAAGTTTGGCGAATCAGATTTGGGAGATTGTTAAAAAATGGGATTACTTCACAAAAGATACGATGGGCAAACAGATCGTTCGGTCTGCTGATAGTGTCTGTGCTAATATTACTGAAGGAAAAGGTCGTTATAATGATAAAGATAATCGGGGTTTTGTAAAAATTGCGAGAGGCTCTTTGTACGAAACAGTAAACTGGTTAAGATTAGCCGATGCTAGACAACTTATCACAAGCGAAGAAGTAAGCAAATTTAAACCAATTGTCGATAAGTTACTACCAAAACTTAACGCTTATTTGAGTTCAATAGGACACAGGGAATAAATTAAAAAAAAATCCCCATTCCCAATTCTCAATCCCCAATCCCCAATCCCCAATTCCCATGATTAATTGTCAAATTCCTACAGGATTAATTGTTTCTTGTCAAGCACCTGCTGATTCGCCGCTGCACGATCCGATCGCGATCGCGGCAATGGCTCGCGCCGCTGTCAATCGAGGTGCTGCCGGGGTGCGGATTGATTCTCCCGATCACGTTGCGGCGGTGCGAAAACAGGTATCTGCTCCAATAATTGGGATTTGGAAGCGGCAATTGCCGGGATGCGAGATTTACATTACTCCTCGGTTTGAAGACGCGCGGGCGATCGCCACTTCAGGAGCCGATATTATCGCCGTTGACGCGACTTTGCGAAACCGTCCTGCCGGCGAAGAGTTAAAAACCTTAATCGCGCGAATTCACAGCGAATTAGGGAAGTTGGTGATGGCGGATGTCGATACAATCGAAGCCGCAATCGCGGCTGCCGAAGCTGGTGCAGATACTGTCGCAACTACTCTTTTTGGCTACACTCCCCAGACGCAAAGTTTCTCGCCGCCCGGATTTGATTTGCTCGCCCAAATGGTAGAAAAGCTTAAGGTTCCGGTTATCTGCGAAGGCGGGATCGCAGCACCCTTAATGGCTAAAAAAGCATTGGATTTAGGAGCGGCGGCTGTGGTTGTCGGCACAGATATTACTGGAATTGATCTCAAGGTGACAGCCTATAAGTCGGTGATTGGGAAGTAAGAAGTCAGTAGTCATTAGTCATTAGTCATCAGGAAGAAGTCAGTAGTCATTTTAGCCGCAGGCTAGTCATTAGTCATCAGGAAGAAGTCAGTAGTCAGTAGTCATTTCAGCCGAAGCTCGAAGCCGAAGGCTAGTCATTAGTCATTAGGAAGAAGGAAGAGGGCAGAAAGAACAAAGAAGAAGAAACAAGGAATATTTCGCGATTGAAATCGGTTCTAGAGAAACGAAACGCCCAAGGTAAGGTGTGGAAATATCGGGCGATTTCAATCGCCCTTTTTCTGGGGAAATTGCTAAATCAGCGCGCCGTTGATAAAGCTGCTAACTGCTGCCAAGGCGATCGCCCCCAATACCGCGCTCCACACACCCATCCGCAAGCGAAATCCTTCAACTAGCTTCGCAGCAGAGGCAAAAACGATCGCGTTCATTACAAAAGCAAACGCACCCGAAAGCAATCCCAGCGTCAGCAAGTTCGGCACAAAAAAAACTGCTTTCAAAAGTGGCAAGATTAAAACATTCAAAAGTCCCAAAACAGCAGCGGAAATTACTGCTTTCGGTGTGCTGTCAATTTCCACGCCGATCGGCAGTTGAGAAATTAGCAGCAAGCTACTGCCCGTCACCAGCCAAGCAATCAAAAAATCGATCGGTTCCACAGCGCCTGTACCTCCTTAACATTTGAATTGTCACAAAAAGATGATATTTAAAATCTACTTTAATCACAAAATCTGCGAGATTGGTCTGCCAATCGGCAGATTTTATGTCTGTCACTAAAGAGTGAGAAGTTATAATTGTTGCATCTTTCGCCAAATAATCCGGATGGCAACCGTCCCTACCTGTTAGTTGGATAAAAAGAGCAGATTAATTAATATGGCTGGCGATTTTTCTTTTAACTCTCAAGTCCGATTCGACAAAAATGGCTTCGATAATCCAGCGCGGCAGCGCAGCCGATCGTTCCAAGTGATGGTTTTTATGCTGCTAGTCACTACTTTGGTGACGCTGCCGATATTTCGTCTCGCCGAACTGCAACTGGTACAAGGAGCTTACAACCGACAGCGGGCTGAAAATAACCGCATTCGCCCTGTTTCGGTAGCAGCGAATCGCGGTCAAATTTTAGACCGCAACGGCAAAATTTTTGCCGCTAACCGCGTATCTCGATCGATCTATCTCTGGCCAAAAGAGCGATCGATCAAGGAGTGGCAAGAAGTCGCCGCTACACTCGGCCCAATCGTCAAACTTCCCGCAGCCGAAATCATCCAAAAAATCCAAGGAGTTGGCTACAGATCGGCCCTACCAGTGCGAATTAGTAAAAATATCGATGTCAGCACTTTCGTGGCCTTGGGAGAACAAGCTAATACTTTGCAGGGAGTTGAAATTCGCGCCGAATCGAGCCGAGACAATCCCAACCAGCAGTTAGCAGCTCACCTTTTGGGATACGTCGGCGAAGCTACTTTAGACGAATTAAAAGCTAATCCTACCTATCCAATGGGAATGATCGTCGGTCAGATGGGAGTTGAAAAATTAGCCAATAAAACTTTAGAAGGCGTTTGGGGAAACCGTTTGATCGAGGTGAATGCTAAGGGCGAGGAAATCCAAGATTTAGGTGTAAAAGATCCTGTTCCCGGCAAACCCGTGCAGCTAACTTTAGATTTAGATATGCAGAAAACTGCCGAAAAGGCTTTGGGCGATCGCCTGGGTGCAGTTGTGGCGATCGACGTGAAAACCGGAGCGCTTTTAACAATGGCGAGTTGGCCTACCTTTGACCCCAATATTTTCACCCGCAAAGTAACTCAAAAAGAATGGGATCGACTCCAAGGGCCAGAAAAACCATTTTTAAATCGGGCAGTTCAAGGCTATCCAGTCGGCAGCACTTTTAAAATTGTAACTTCTGTAGCCGGGATAGAGTCGGGCAAGTTTTCTCCTGACTCGACTTTGGGAACTTCTTCTTCAATTAACATCGGCGGAATTACCTTTAACGAACACAGCGGCGGTTACGGCGTTATCGGTTTCCGCGATGCTTTAGCCTACAGCAGCAATACGTTTTTCTATCAAGTAGGCATGGCTGCCGGCCCGGAACAAATGGCGAAATGGGCTAAAAAAATGGGCATTGGCGGTACTATTAATTTAGAGCTTTTGGGGTTAGATGCAGCCAATCACGGTCAAGTTCCGATCCCAGCAGAGAAACAGAAAATGTACGGGGAAGATTGGTACGTCGGCGATACGGTGACAATGGCGATCGGTCAGGGTTTGGTACTTTGTACTCCCCTAGAATTGGCAGTGATGGTGTCAACTATTGCTAACGGCGGTTATCGAGTTCAGCCGCATTTGTTGGCTTCTCAAACCAACACTCCTGTCACCAAAAAAATTCCCACAGGTATTAAGCCGGGAACTTTGAACGTAGTTCGCCAGGGATTGATTGACGTGGTGAAAAAAGGTACTGGTAAACGCATGAATGACGGTACTATTCCTTTAAGTGCTGGTAAAACTGGAACTGTGGAAATGCCCGGTCATCCTGACAATTCTATGTATGTAGGTTTTGCTCCCGCTGACAAGCCGGAAGTGGCGATCGCAGTTATTGTTGAAGGCGGTGGATTTGGTTCTGTTTCGGCGGCACCAATTGCTCAAGAGGTATTTAGAACCTATTTCAAAAAACAGGGTTTTAAACCTACTAATAAGCCTTTCTAGTCATTAGTTAATTGTTGACTGTTGACTGTTCGCATTTTGTTACAGCGCATTTCAGCTCGGCTCTCCTGAACTTGTGGCTATAACTTCATCTAATCTTTGGTAATAGGTAATAGGTAATGCGTAATAGATCCCGAATCTATCGCCAATTACCAATTACCCATTACCCCGCAGCCAAATATACATTCTCCCCCCAATATCCGAAAGATACCATCTGTGAGATATACTTACAGATAGCAAATTTTAAAATCTCATTTATCTCTCCAAAACAATCATTTCAGAACCAACAACCGGACTTCTAGCTATTAACTTACCTTCCAGATTCGCAATTTGTAACTTGCTGAAATCGAGTGAATTAGCTTGCTTCCACATTTTAGTCGCTAGCTGATTTTGCTCGACATCGCTGAGTTTGTACCAATCTTCAGCGACTTTCACCGTCAAAATGCTGCTCGAAAAATTAGCTTCCACAGACTTAACTAAACCGCCGCCAAGTCGATCGGTAATTTCAGTAACTTGATTTTGAATTCCAGCAATCAGAGACTGTTCTGGCGTCAGCGGCGGCGGGATAATTTCTACAGTTTGCGGTTTTTGCGGAGCAACTAAATCGGGCAACTTGCTTTTGAATTTAGCGGGTGTTGGCTCAGAATTTGCGATCGCCTCTGGTGATTTTGCTGTGTCTGGCAAAAAATCTCCAAAGGTAGGCGGGGGCGACTGCGGCGCTGCTGTCAAAGGTGCTGTTGCTAGTTTTTCCGGCGGTTTTGCTGAGAAACTGTTGAAAGTTAAACCGACTGCAACGATTAGAATTGCTGCTAAGGAGGCGTTTAAAATTGGATCGGACAGCTTGGCGTTTGCAGATGGCGGTAGCAAATCGCGCACTAACCGCACAATACTCTTCCAAAGTACACCGACTTTCTCTAAAAAACCGCCGCCTGCAGGTTTTGATACAGGCTTTTTATCGGATTTTACTGCCGCTTTTGGCGGGAGAACGCTTTTAACTTCCGCAGCAACAGCCCCAGGAATTACTGTTGCTGAGTCAGCAGCGGTGGGCGCGATCGGCTTTTGGGGCTGCAACGGCGCTTCTGCTGCTACATTTTTCCCCTTTTTTCCCAAATTCCGAATTGAGAACATCAAAGCTTTGATTTTCTCATTTTTGCCCCCAGGGCCGGTTTTTTGAGCTTGGCTGGTTGTGGCGGCAGACTTTGGCGCCGAGTCAACCTCCGCTTTCGGAGATTGAGACGCTTCTGGAGTTGGTTGGTTTAGTGGTTTTTCTGACATTTTCTTTACCTTGGAGCCCTGCAAATATATCTAAACAAGATAAATTTTAGTTGAGCCATCTCAACCTTAATTTATCATTTTATTAGTTCTAACTGAATCATCATGAGCATTAAACGCCGTCACTTTCTAGTTTTAGCCAGTCTCAGCAGCTTAGGTTTTACTGGAGTCTGGAAAATGCTTCAGCTTCGGACTTCCTGGGGTAAAGACGCGAATGCTGCTGTACCTTCTAATGTTGAGGGCCAAAGGACGATCGTCCAATTGCCGGCCTCACCGCCTATTTTACGCTTTATTTCGATCGCAGACACGGGTACCGGTGCCGAAGGTCAGTATGCCGTAGCTGAGGCGATGGCCCAGTATCACCGGGAAAACCCTTTTAATGTTGCTGTTCTCGCCGGCGACAATATCTACAATAACGGCGAAATTGAAAAAATTAATGCTGTTTTTGAGCGGCCTTATCAGCCATTATTGCAGCAAGGCGTAAAATTTTATGCTTGTCTGGGAAATCACGACATCCGCACTGCTAACGGCGACCCGCAAGTTAAATATGCGGGTTTTAATATGCAAGGCCGCTACTATACTTTTCGGCGCGATCCGGTACAGTTTTTTGCCTTAGATACCAATCACAATGCTGATTGGAAAAATCAGCTTGTTTGGCTGGAAAAAGAGTTGAGTCAGAGCACCGCACCCTGGAAAGTTGTATTCGGTCACCATCAGATTTATTCTTCTGGCATCTACGGATTGAATCAACCTTTTATTGACACTTTGAAGCCTTTGTTTCAAAAGTACGGCGTGCAGCTTTATATCAACGGACACGAACACAGTTACGAACGCACCCGATCGATTGACGGTACGACTTATTTAATTTGCGGGGCCGGCGGCGGTACTCGTCCGGTGGGGCGTTCTGAGTGGACGGAGTATTCTGCTAGCCTCCTGAGTTTTGCGACGTTTGATGTCTATCAAGACCGGATGTTTGTCAGTTGTATCGGTACTGACAAGCGGGTTTTTGATAGAGGAATGATTCAAGTGCGATCGACTTAATTCACATTATATTTAGGAGCCAACAATATGAATAGGGGTTGTAGAGCCAATAAAACGGGTTTTGTTTTGGAAACAACTGTAGAAGGTACGTTGAGAGGTCACGGATATCTCGAAATATGTCCCGAGTTGCCGAAAAAGCGCAAGCGAGATTGGCTCTTACTCTCCACAACAAATCCCAAGCGATATGCTAAACAGGTTTATATCGGTTCTAGCATTTACGAAACTGAAATAAATGTCGATTTTTATATTGTTGGTTCTGGTTCGTTTCCTCTCGGTCTAATTGTTGAATGCAAGTGGCAAGAAGATAAAGGTTCAGTTGATGAGAAGTATCCTTACCTCAATTTAAATATTAAAAATTGTTATCGAGTGCCGACTATTGTGATCGTGGGCGGTGACGGTATGAGGCAAGGTTCGATCGACTGGTTTAAAAAACAAATTCCCGACAATCAAAATCTTTTGGGAGTTTACAAGCTGGAAGGCTTTATTACTTGGGCTAACAAACATTTATAATTAGGAATTACGCATTAATCTTTGTCCGTGACCGATCGCGATCGCCTTTTCGAGCTTCCCTACACTTGCATTTTTTCGGGAAACTGCTATGATTCACGGTAGCGCAGCATTTTGATATTTTTATTTATAAAACTTTTAAAAAAAAACTCTTTTTTTTTCGGGTTTATAGCTTGACTGCGATCGTTTTTAGAAGTATAATCTAATAATGGGAATAGTGACAAAAATAAAAATTATGTTACCAGTCCCATTATCTAATAATATAACGCCAAACTCAAGAAAAATCAATAGGTAATTGTTCCTTTTTTTCGCCGATTACTGACTCCTGACAGGCGAGAAACCCGGTTTCGGGGAGTTTTAAGTTGAGTAACGATAAATATACGAAGAAACCGGGTTGATGAGGTCATATCAATTCCGGTTGCACTTTTGTTGATGTTGACGGCGTTGACGGTTGGCTGCTGACTGCTAAGAAGAGCCCGCACTCACAGGCACCGCCCCTACCTGTTGACTGTTGAGAGCTCGCTGTTTGAACCATAGACTGTCAATTAAATAATGTACACATAATTGTGGGATGGGCGGGAGAGCCCATCCCACAAGAACAATAAAGATGGTAAGTTATGTAATTCTCATTCCTTAATCAAATTTTGGGACGATGCTCGCGTGTCATCCCACAAGAAAAAAAGATTTTTATCGGACGTTGCTCTCAGCATCGTCCTAACTATCTAACTATTTTTGCAATTACGTCTAATACCGATGCAACCAGAAATGATATCACGAGTTGCCCGTACAAAATATGTTTAGGTAGAGACTTTGGTTAACTGCTTATTTAAACTGAAACTATTAATAATTCTTTGACTTTGCCGCGCTTGTCACTATTAGAATTTATTCCCCGAGATGCTGATATTTCAATTAGTTTGGGAATCGTGTTTTTAGGAAAAACTTGACTGTCGCTGTATATTTCTTTGATAAAATCGCAGTTAGAATTAGACAGCATAATTTTGACGCCCCGTTGGGCAAGCTCTGCAAAAACATCTCTCAGTTTAAGCTGTTCGGATTCTTTGAAATTATCCCGGTTGTAGGCGGTGAAGTTACTGGTGGCACTGATCGGATAATAGGGCGGATCGAAATAAACAAAGTCTTCGCTGCTTTTAGCAAAATCCAGCACTAAATCGAATTTTCTTACTTCAATTTTAGCGGTGGCGAGTAAAGATGAGACCGATCGCAATAAATCTGGTTTACAGATGTTAGGATTTTTGTATCTGCCTGCGGGAACATTAAATTGACCTTTAGAGTTTTCCCTGTAGAGGCCGTTGTAACAAGTTTTATTGAGGTAAATCAGGCGTGCTGCTTTTTCTGTATCTTTTTTGTAGGAGCGCGATCGCACCCAGTAATAATACTCTTTATTGTCCTTGGCGTGTTCTAACTGATGCTCCTCTAAAAGTAGAATCAGCTCCTCAACTCGCTCCCTGACGCAGCAATAGGCATTGATCAACTCAAGATTAACATCTGTTAACACAGCTTGCAAAGAAGGGTGCTGTTGTGCTAAGTAAAAAAATACAGCTCCGCCGCCCAAAAAAGGCTCGTAGTAAGTTGTGAACTTTTTAGGAAAATAAGGTTGATATTGTTCAATCAACCTAGTTTTGCCTCCAGCCCATTTCAGAAATGGACGCGGCAAGACTGGAAAAGGTGCGGAAGCAGACATTTATCGAGAAATAACAGCCTTATAATATCTATCACAACTAGAACTCAATATAAATACTTCTGAATTGGTCACCGGATGTGCCTAGGCATTCAACAGACAGCGCTCGATCAACCAAAAGTTTTCGTTAGAATTATATATGTCAGCATCGCCGACAAAAATGCCCGATCGCCCGAGGAGGCAGATTTAGCTGCGGCTGTGCCAAAATTGTCAAACTCGCTCACAAGTGTTACCAGTCAAAGATCGAGCTGTAACACTTTACCCAACCAAGCTCATGCAAGATTTCATTAATAACATCTCTCGCTACCCCCGTTTTTTCATTACGATATGTTTGGGAATTTTCTTTTTTCTGTTCGAGCGACTCAGACCTTTGCTCGATCGACCCGCAACAGCGATCGCCCTGATTACTTCGATTGTAGCGACTTTTGTTTTTCTAACTTTTACACTGCGTGCCATGTTAGGTCTCAGTCCGGTTTAAAGGCAAAGTTTTTGCCCCAAAAAGCCGGCATACTCTGACAATCTACAGCGCACAACCAAGACAAAATAAGGGTTTGGGGAAGTTGGTAATTCTCAGCTTCCTTTAAAACACCAACTCCGAAATTAGCTGCAATTCGCCCGCGGCGATCGCACACTTGACAAGAGTCGCTGCGATAGATTGGAAGAGGAAGAAAGTTAAGCTAGTTGTCAGCGCTCCTCAACCTTGATCCACGCCAACATTACCGAAGTGCAAAACAAGCGTTTGGGGCGAGCGACACAACGCCGGGAAATACTGCACCTGTGTTTCCCTCCATTCCCAGTTAATCATTAGGAAGCGGCACACCCCGCCCCGCTTTCCTCTCCCGTTAACCTGACGGTATCACGAGAGTTTCTAGCGGACAAGACAGATGAAATTTGAACACATCTATCAATTTTTTCAAGACCCCCCTCCTGTTTATCTAAACAAGGAACTAGCAGTGTGCTACATTCTCTCGGTGTTATTGCGCGGAGATTCCTACGGTACAGAACTCATCGGCCAATTAGAAAGGGAATTCCCCATCTACCGGCTTTCTGATACCGTCCTCTACAGCGCTCTGAAATTCCTTGAAGATGAAGCCGTAATCACCGGTTACTGGAAAAAAGTAGAAGGACGCGGCCGCCCCCGCCGGATGTATCAAATCCTCCCCGAATGGCGGCACCAAGCTCAAGACCTGGCTCGTCTCTGGCACGAGTACATCGGTCAGGGTAACGGCGCTTCTGGGCTCCGGCCCCGCGCCTTAGAAACTGGTCACACGGGTTAACACAGTTTAAATCGGATGCCTAAACCATTGAAATGCTGGCGCTACTAGCAAAGCGATTTGCCCGATTGCCTTGGCTGATGCTTCTGGCATCGCCGCACAGCGATTAGAGCAGCTACACTACGTCAGGACTTACGCATTGTCACTTGAGAATTAGGGATGATGGGGAGATATGCAAAGAAATGTGATGGCGAGAAAAACGCCTTGCTGTAAAGCTTGTTGGGAATTTTGGCAAGTAAGTGTCTGCGTAAGTCCTCGATCGCTTTTGTATGTAAAGTTCTGTAAAGTAATAGTAGATCGTTTCAATTGCACAAAACTTGTACCGATGGATACTACTGTTCTTTCTTCAACGTTCACGATTACCCTGCTGCTTGCTGTTGGCTTGTTTTTCTTCATCAAGGCCTCAGTCAAAGATAGAATCGAACAAGTCAAGCTGGCTTCTGAGAGCGCCCAAGAGTCACTGTTAACCCAGCTACAAGAATATTTTGCTTCTAGGGCTTACCGAGTTGCAGCCGTCGATGCCCCCAACTATAAAGTCACTTTTGAAGGTTTTGTGCGCCCTAGTTGGTTTTTAGCTATTTTTTTAACTTTGCTGAGTGCAGGTGGCACTCTCTGCTTGGGACTGGTTTTGGGAATGCTAGTTCCCCAGCAAGGTCAAATTTTTCTAGCTTTGGTACTGCTGTCACCGCTGGCGGGAGTATTTTACTGGAAAAAAGCTGGACGCTCGGAGCAAGTTTCCCTTAAACTCGAATCAGTTGCTGAGTCTGGAAGCCAAACTAAGAGCCTGGTTACTGTCAGAGCTCACCGCGATGAACTAGCAGCTATGCAAAAAGCTTTAGATTTGAAACCGCTGTTTGATTAAAAGTTGGGTGTGGAACGTTTTTTGATATGCTAAATGCCGTGCTTCAACTTTGAGCAGACAAACCGATGAATCCCCGTGGCTCTCTCGTTTGCTGTTTGCTCGATCGACCAAACACTTGCTCGATTTTAGATTGGGGCATTGAAGATTTGAGATTTATGCTAAAGATGAATCTGGGAGCTTTAATTTTCGTCTAAAATTTGGGGCAGCGACAGCCCTGCCGAGATTGTATCCGTTTTTGGGCGAATCTCAAAAAACCATTATCGTGAGAGTGCGCGCTGTGGCGATCGCCCCTAGCAGGCGAGCTATCCTGTTGCGATGGCGCCTTATACCCTAGTTCTTATTTTTTAAGGACTTTTCGCGTAAATTTCAGTCAGCACTCTCCAGACAATGAGAACTCTCGCGCTTTTGTTAAAAGAGTTAGAAAAACATTGCTGTCAATGTTTAGAGCTAAACATTTTGCTCTATGCGCGACTGGCGGCCACCAGAGCAAGTTTTTCTGTGGCTGTTTCCAGCATTACCTTTAAGCTGGGAAACAAGAAATGGTTCTCTTCTACGTATTGGGCTCCGAACAAACCTTTTTCAGCCCAGAAGTATCTGTCGGTGGTATGCTCGTTACGCTTGACTAACAGTAAAGCGGGGGGAGCAATGCCTTCAGCATGGATGAACTTGCGAGCCGCTGTTACGGGTTTATCTTCGCCGCTCTCGATGCTATATTGAGGCACACACTCTAAAATTCTGCGTCCTTCTTGTCGGCGGCGACTCTTGCGTTTGCGTCTCCTGGCCAATTTCTTTACCTCCTCTGTGAGCAGACAGTATGAGCAGACAGGTTGTAATGATAGCTACCAAATCCGAGCCGAGTATATCCGTTCTAACTCCAAAAATCAACAGTTTTTAATATATCGACACACTGTGAAAATTCGTGCCGATCGACAAAAGTGCAGCGGTTGTGGTACGGTAGCCCGAAAGTTCAGGCAGCAGCTAGCTTCGGAATATGTGAAAACTGGAGCCGGATGCAGGACAATTTTTGTTCTTGAGAGCCGGATGCTTGGAACCTAGCAGCCTTCAATTAAAACGCAGAAACCTGAAATCTAGAAGTCTCCGAATCTGTAATCGGCGGCAAATTAGTTGTAGTTCACTTAAAATTCCGTTAGATATATTAATCATGCGGCGCTCATGTCAATGCCAGCCAGTTCAGAATTTGTCAAGCTTTGTCGATCGCAGGTGGCGATCGCAGTCAGTTTGGGAGCGACATTCAGCGCAGTATACTTGACACGAGAGCTGGTATCCGGGAGCGAGGCAAAGTTAGTGCCGATCGCAGTTTACCCCGAAACTTCAGTCGAATCACCAGAAAATGAGGAGTTGACGCTGCAATCGTCCGAAAGTTCGACAGCAAAACCCGTGCCGCGACGGCTGGCGGCGCCAGTTTTTGCTGTGGAAGAATCAACAGTGGGGGCGATCGCACCCGATCGGCTGCCCGGTGATGGGCGCCAAAACCAGTGTCAAGGCCCGGAGAATCTGTGGCAGCAGCGCCTGCAAATAGTGACGCCTATGATACACGAGGGTTCTGTAATGGGACTCCTGGTGTGCGGTAGGCAAGACAGGCCTTGGAACGATCGAGAGGAGGCGACGATGCAACAAATTGCTCGCACCTTAGCCCTGGCGTGCATTTTAGACCAGCGATCGCAGTGGATGCACCAGGAACTAAACTCGGTTCGGCAAATCCAGGCTCAGGTTTACGAGACGGTGCACAATTTGCTGCACCAGTTCAAAAGTCCGCTGACAGCGTTGCGAACTTTTGGTAAGCTGTTGGCGCGGCGGCTGGTACCGGAAGACAAAAACCGCAATGTGGCTTTCAGTATTGTCCGAGAGAGCGATCGGCTGCAAGAGTTGCTCAGTCAATTCGATCGCACCGTTGACACCGGCGAAGCAAATCTGAGACTCCCATCAGGCAATTCGGACAAAGCAATGTCCAACGTGGAATTAATCCAGCATTCTCCTCTGTCGCTGTCACCTGCGGCCAATTTGGCAGAATCCTGCTTTGTAGCAGAAGTCTTAAAACCGCTGTTAATTTCCGCTGTTGCGATCGCATCGGAAAGGCATCTGTCATTGGTAGCCGACATACCGGCAGATTTACCGCCAGTCTCGGCGAACGATCGAGCTTTGCGCGAAGTTTTGAGCAATTTAATTGACAATGCTTTGAAATATAGCCCCGCCGGCTGCCAAATTTATATTAAAGTAACAGCGAATGGCGATCGGGCAACACACCGCCCATCACCTGCGGTAGCAGTTGCAGTCAGCGACACAGGTGTCGGGATTCCTCCCCAGGATTTAGAGCATTTATTTGAGCGGCACTACCGGGGAGAAAAAGCGCATACTCAAATTCCCGGCACAGGATTGGGTTTGGCGATCGCCCGCGATTTAGTCCATCAAATGCAAGGAGAAATCGAAGTATTTTCCCCACTAAATCCCGAATGGCTGCCATCTGTGGAAACTCATTTATATCCAACCGACCACGGCACTACATTTGTACTTTGGCTGCCACTAAATCAGTAACTAAGCCTATTGCTTGGAGATAGTTTTTATGAAGCCTCGGTCTTTATTAGAGAAAATTTCCAATTTTTCAAACTCTTTAGAAATTTTGAAAACACACTTTTTTACAGTACCATTTTTAGTTGGTTTCAACATTCTGACAGTCCTGATTTTGGGCGTGCTGAGCATATACGCCAAACTCAACAATAAGGGAGACGGAGTTGAACGCCTGTTTAGCGACCCTTTTAATTTCTGGTTCCCTTACGAAGGAATTCTCACCGGCGTTTCCGAAGTCCTCGGGTGCATATCAGTCGCAATTTGTGCATTTACTTTCGGACTGCTGCGCCAAAAACAGCCGCGCAGCCGATCGTCGATTTTCTTATTTTTTAGTGCTTTACTGCTGGGAATCTTGTACCTGGATGACAGGTTTCGGATGACTTTGATTCTTTCTCGGCTGGGAATATCCAAGAAATTAATTTACTTATGTTATGGTAGCGGTGTTTTCCTTTACATATTTAATTTTTGGCGGTACATCAAAACCACTCCTTACCTGCCGTTAGCCGCAGCATTCGTCTTGTTTGCCATCTCGCGGTTTGAGGATATTTTAAATTCTCGAAGTATCGGATTACACGCGATGTTAGAAGATGGAACTAAATTATTAGCTCTTGTGAATATGGCTTTGTATTTTTGGCACGTATGCCATCAGGAAATTGAGCAGCATTTCCAGCAGAGCGAACAGCGTTAACTTCAGACAGAGAGCGTACAAGTAAAAGCAAGTTTGGTCAGAAATTATCTAGTAATATCGTGTCGGTAAATTATCCAAACTCGAACCATTTGTCTGAGGATTATTTGACCAAAAATGATGCAATCTGTGTTAATCTGCCCGTATCTGGGGTAAAAAAAGATAGTTTATAACCGCAGATGACAATTGATAAACGCTGATTCACGCAGATGCAGAGAAATCAACAGTCAACAGTCAACAGTCAACAGTCAACAGTCAACAGTCATCAGGAGTGCAACCGGAAACGATATAATTCCGATGCTGACCGATTTGATCGGATTTAGGACTGCTATAATTGACCGGAAATAATATTACCGATTACCAATTACCAAGGATTGCCAATCATTGTAAAGGCAGCCCAATAATAAGGATGGGAAAGGATTCGATCGCCCCGCCCCGCAATTTCCGGAGGTAAAGCGATCGCCTCAGAAAGCCCTTCGGCTTCCAGCATCCCGTCTTGAATCCGCACGCGCCCCCGCAGCATCTGCAATTGCGCCCACCGCAAAGCCTCGGCTTTAATCGTCAAATTGCTACCGCGTCTGGGGGCCCGCAACTCCCGGTAAAACTCCGTCATTAGCCCCAAAGTTCCCTCATCGCTGACTTCCCACAAACTCGCCAAAGCCGATCGCGCACCGCTAGCTACCGCCAAACCCGCAAACCCCAACTCCGCGTCTTCGTCGCCCAAAGCGGTACTGCACGCGCTTAAAACTAACAGGTGCACCGGGGGAGAATTCCACCGCAACTGCGGCATTTGATCGAGGCGCAATTTAGTATCCCACAACTGAATGTAAGAATTTTTTGGTGCCCCAGGCTGGAATTCGCTGTGAGTTGCTAAGTGAATGATTCCAAAAGGCTGATTTGCCCGTTGAGCTTGCAAATTTTCGAGAGTAAAGTCTTGATTCAAAAATGATCTTCCTTCTGAGGGCGGCGCGATCAACTCTAACTCGATCGGTACCGCAGGCAGAGGCGCTTTATCTTTAAATACTGACGCTCCCATCGCCAAAACTTCATCGTCAGCAATATTGTCGTAGCGGATATCAGTCAAACTCAGACTCGGCATCACGCTAAAGCTGTATTGCTCAACTAAAAATTGTTTGCCATCGTGAAGAGCAGCAAACGGCACGCTTCGCAAGCCCGCTGCCGGAATTACAATTAAATTCTTAATTTTTAAAGCTGCCAATTCTCCTGCCAATGGCGCAATTAACCACCGATAAAGTTTTTGAGCTACATCCAAATAACTGATACTGTTTCTTCTTCTGGGATTAGTAATTTCGGTTTGCAAAGCGTCGGCTAGTTGCAGTACCTGCCAGCGCGTTGTCGCCGGAACTAAAACGCGCATCGGTTCAGCGTTAGCTGTGACTAACACTAATTCTAAATGCTCCCCGCTCGGCACATCGGAAACTTCTGTGCCGGCTGGTGGCAACCTCTCCTCCAACCCATCTTGCATGAGGCTCGCAGGCTGGATAGGGAGGTTTTTTCTCACAGGCAATAGATTAGATAAATCCCGACTTGCCACCAGTACCGAATCATTTTCTTTGGGGGCTGCTGCGTCCGATTGCCTCACCCAATTCATATAAATAATTGCAGATTTTACCCCGGTAATTTGTTCGTTTTTGCGAAGAGTTTCGTAAATTACCGACATATTCGTAATCGGCTTTCGGGCGGGCAAATCTAGATATTTTTCGTATTCGCGAGTGAAGGTTTGTTCAAAGGCTAAAATACCGGAGGCTGCGGTATCGAATCTGCGAGAGGGAATCAAAAGCTCGGGGCTAGTTGGGGAAGTTTTGTTTTGATTTGGCGATCGCAATTCTACTTGCAAAGATGCAGGAAGTGACAGCGCCGGTTCGGGAATTGGTTGGGGAATTGGTTCGGGAATTGGTTCGGGAATTGGTTCGGGAATTGGTTCGGGAATTGGTTGGGGAATTGGTTCGGGAATTGGTTCGGGAATTGGTGCCGGAGCAGGCGGTGGGCCCGGTGTAATTAGGGAAATCTGATTTGGTAAACTTCCTTGGGTGTAAGTTTGCCCAAAGGAAAAACTTGGCAAAATGGCGTTTCCCGCGCCAGCATTAATGGTTCCCTGGGTTCCATTGTCGATCGCGCCGCCAACTACAAAAGATCGATCGCTACCGCCTCCGTGCCGAATTGCGATCGCCCCGCCTCCTGTACCCCCAGCAGTAGAAATACTGGCAAGATTGCCCGATATATCGCTAAAAACATTGTTCGATCGAAACAAACCGAGGGTTGTCACATCAACACTGCCGCCTCTAGCGTTGATAAAGCCCGACTGAATGTTACCAGTCGCGCTCAGGGAGACTGCGCCGCCGTTTCCCTCAGTGCCACTGGAGTTGAGATCGAGAGCCGAAATGTCGGCTTGCGAGGTGAGGGCAATATTGCCGCCGATCGCTCCCGAAGCGTTCAAAGCTCCCGCAGTTAAAGGGCCAGCATTGCTTTCGATCGCGATCGCGCCGCCTGTTCCCGTTGCCGACGAGGAGTCGATCGCGCCTGCTGCAACAGTATTTCCCTCAACCCGAATGCTCCCGCCGTTGGAGGTAATATTGCCAGTCCGAACCTCGCGAGTTGCTTGCAGGTTCGCGCTGCCGCCATCCGTGCTTAAATTACCCTCTAAGAGGATGTTTCCTGCCTTGATATCGGCTCCCACAGCGGCCGCGGTGTCCCCCCTGAAGGTAGCAACATCTCGCGCGTTCACGCTCAACCTGCGCGCGGCAATTCGGGAAGCAGCCGTCACGCTAGCAGCATCAGCCGAGAGCAGGCCCAACCTCTGAGTTTGACCGACTGCGCCCTCAAAGGTAATGTTGCCGCCAGCCCGCAGCGTCAAATTATTTGCCCGGCCTTGGATGCTGTCGAGGGTGCTGGCAAAAGTGATGTTGCCGCTACTGGCTGAAATCGTGCTGCGCCGATCGACTGTGACGGCACTGTTGAAAGCGATGTCGCCAGATGTGGCGATATCGCCAGCTATCTCGGTACTCCCGCCGCTGACAGTCAAACTCGCCAGCGGTGCAGCTTCACCGACGACTGTACCGCCGAAGCGGACTCGCCCAGCGTCAAGTCTCAGGGCGCGAGCTCCGTCCAGGCTGCCGGAAAACAGAATGCTGCCCGTGGCTTGAGCGTCCAAAGCTGCGTCAGCATTCAGCGACAGGTTGCCGGTAAAAGTGATATCTGCGCCCGATGTGGCGATGTTGGCACCGAGATCGGTTTGGGGCGCGTCGAGAGTGATGCTAGCGCTGCCGCTTGTTCTCAGGGGATTGTCGATCGCGATCGAACTGCCTTGAAGTGTCAGCGGGCTGTTGAAGGTAATCGGTGCGACGATCGCGATCGAACTGCTGTTGGCACGCCCGATCGCGATCGAACCGAAACCCCCCGCCAAAGCACCGAGATCCGCTGCTGTCAAGTCCAAAACCCCTAAAATATCGCCAGTGCCACCGATCCTAATTCCTCGGCCGTCGCTGGGTTGCAAGCTAATTGTTCCCCCCGCACTGGTGACCGAATTGCTGCCGCCCCTCAAGTCAATCCCGTTAGCAGTCAGAGCGATATTGCCGCCGCTAGCATTGAGTCCGCCCAGAGAGATGCTGCTGGCGAAAATGTTGATGTTGCCGCCTTGAGTCTCGATTAAATCCTTCGGGTCATTGACAAAAAACACTCCGCCCGATCGGAATGTTACACTGTCTCCGGTTTTCGCTTGCAGTGCGAGTTTGTTGTCGGGCAAGTCTTGGAGGGTGATGTAGCCCGGGGTTTCTACAACCGCGTTGCTGCCGGCCGCCATCTGTTCCAACTGCACTTCTGAGATCGATGTTTCAGTCGGCGATTCTGTGGCTTCGAGTTCCCCCCCAGTCAAGATCGGGCTGTTTTCGCCGTTACCGCTGACGATCGCAATATTTGCCGGATCGAGCCACAAATTGCCGATCGCCCCGTTAGGCGCGCGGGTATCGACCTCTCCTTGGAAAACTAAAGCATTTTTACCGGAGACTTCCACTCTGCCGCCGTTACCTGCTGCTGTGCCGCCGCGAGCCGTAATATTGCCCAAGAAGCGAGTTGTATTGTCTGACCAAATTGTCGCAGTGCCGCCGTTACCGCGCTCGATCGCGTCTGCTGCGATCGTCGAATCTCGACTAACGTATGTTACCAGGGCGTTTGGTATCGGTTCCGCCCCCCGCCAACCGCCTCCGACGCGCACAACTCCTCCGCCATCTGTCCCCGAAGCATCGACCTTTGCGCCGAAGAGTCCGACTGTTTCGCCTAAAATATTGACAGTGCCACCAATCCCGCCAGAAGAAGCAAATACATTGACAGTACCCGAGACGATCGCACTTCCGGCATTTACCGCTACTCTTTGGCCGCCAGTCAGGATTAATTGACCTTGTTCGTTAATCGTTAAACCTGTGGCTGACTCTACCCCGGCACCCGTCAGCAACTGAGGCAAAGCAGCCGGGGCGATCGTCGATTTTTCTGACTGCAAAGACGGAATAATTTCTAAACTCAATAAATTACCAGCTTGACTGATACGGACTGCATTGCTTCCCGGAACAGCAGCCACCGTAATTTGACCGCCCGGGGCGGACAATTGCCCGGTATTAATCACAGTACCGCCCAACAAAGTTAAATTTTGACCGCTACCAACTGCCAACTTTCCCGCATTGACAATTATCCCAGATTGTGAATTATTAAAATTAAATTGAGTTGGATTTCCCAGCAAGGATTTGTAATCATTAATTCCCGTAGAAGTAAACCAGCCGTCGCCGAAACCAATCTTCGTTGCAGTTGTTGCCAAAAAAGACACCGGCACGTTCAATATCGCATTTTGACCGAAAACAATTCCCGCCGGATTCATTAGAAATAAATTTGAGTTGCCCCCGCTTATTGAAATCAAACCGTTAATGACGGAAACCTCGCTGCCGGAAATCCGCCCTAAAATATTTTGAATATTGGGATTAGTTATAAAATTAGCAATTTGACCTTCGCTGAGATTAAATTGGCTGAAGCTGTGAAACAGATTTGCGCCGTTTCCTGACAGTTGTCCGCCTCTAATGTCTAAGCGATTTTGCTCCCTATTGACAACAGTATTAGTGCCGTCATTTGCCGGGACGACAGGTTGCGATCGCACTGCTAGCGGTAGCAGCCAAAAACCTAATGTCAAAATTAAAATAGAGCGAAAATAGGTCATTGGTTATTGGTTATTGGTTATTGGTTATTAGTTATTGGTTATTGGTTATTAGTTATTGGTTATTAGTTATTGGTTATTGGTTATTGGTTATTGGTTATTAGTTATTGGTTATTGGTTATTGGTTATTGGTTATTGGTTATTGGTTATTGGTTATTGGTTATTGGTTATTGGTTATTGGTTATTGGTTATTAGTTATTGACAATTCCCCATGCCCCATTACCAATTCGCTGTTTTGCCAATTCCCCATTACCAATTCCCAATTCCCCATTACCAATTCGCTGTTTTGCCAATTCCCCATTACCAATTCCCAATTCCCTGTTTTGCCAATTCCCTGTTTTGCCAATTCCCTGTTTGCCCCATTCTAATCTATTGTAGTTTTGATTTTTTTTTGAGCTGTAATGTTCCGCCAAAGTGCCAAGAAACTTAAAAAGCGTGTGGACACAGCGATTTGCTCCTGGGGTGCGAAGCTAAGCGCCTCCTTGAGTCGGATCGACATCCCAAAGCACCCGCCGCCAGAATGTCGGAAATACCGTGCAGGTTTTGTATTTTATAGATCGCCGGTGTCTTGACAAAATGACCGCACAGTCCTAGGATTGGAACACAGATTGGATGAGACGGCAAAAACCCACAACATAACTGCCTCCTCTAACAAAGTTAAAAACAAAATATTCATGCTTTTAGAGACCAGCCATGCAAACTCAAGCTTTCCCATTTCTCAATGAACAAATAGTCGATCGGATATTTGCCTCCGGCGAACTGACTCGCGATGACAGACAGCGAATTAAGTCAATGCTGTTGGATGAGTCGATCGGCGAACATGAATTGAGTTTAATTGAAAAAGTCATCGAAGGCGTAGTCAAAGGCATACTCGACGTGCTGTATTAATTGAAAACTTGCACGCGCCAATGTAAGGTTAAGGTGCGCCCGGACGCACCTTACCCTAATTTCAAATAAAATCGAAACTCGTTCTAAAAATCATCATCATCGTCCTCATCGGAGATATCATTGGAGATATCGTCGGGACGCACAAGTTCCGAAGGAGGTCGATCGCTACTCCAAGCCCACCACACGCCGTCGCACTGACAGCGGTAAAATTCTTGCCACTTGCGACGGTGGGACTCGCTGTATACTGGCGATCGGCGATTAATCCAGACCTCGTGGGCATCAGTGCAGCTAGCACCGCACTTGGGACAGCAAAACTCAGTAGCGTGAACCGCCGTCGCAGTCCATTCGGGAGGATGTGGAGCAAAAGCTTCCATGTGTTGCGTGTTTTTATTTAAACTGCTGGTAATTAGGGCCAATCAACGGTCGATCGAGAGCCGCTTCCGCTCGCAATCACATAAGCAACGACATAAATACGCCGTTGAATGCGTAATTCACCTGCCAATTATTTTTTTTGGCACTTGCCGTCCGATGAATAGTATAACTGATGTGGTGCAAACCGCCGATCGGCATTCTCAGTTATTTCAAGGACTAGGCTTATGTCTATCTACAACCTTATCTCATTTCTGGGCATTTTTGGCCTCTGCGCGATCGCCTGGATTTTCTCAGAAAACCGCAAAGCTCAGTATATACCTTGGCGCGTCATCATCTGGGGCATTGGCCTGCAATTAGTCTTAGGATTTTTAGTATTCCTGTTTCCCCCAACTCGCATCGCCCTAGAATGGTTTACTAGCTTGCTCGATGGAGTATTCACCGCTGCTGACACCGGAGCGAGGTTTGTATTCGGGAGCAATATTGTACCAGTACCGGGTAAAGATCCGGCAGTTAATTTAGGATATATTTTCGCCTTTCGAGCTTTACCGACAGTCATCTTTTTTTCCGGTCTCATGGCTTTACTTTACAACATCGGCGTGATTCAAATTATCACCGAAGTTTTTGCCAAACTATTTTATAAGACAATGCGGTTGAGCGGCGCAGAAGCGCTCAGCGGCGCAGCCAATATTTTCGTAGGAATAGAAGCAGCAATTGTCGTCAAGCCTTACTTGCCACAAATGACTCGTTCCGAAATTTGTGCCATCCTCTCCTGCTGTTTTGGAACCGCTGCTTCATCAACTTTAGCAATTTACGTCAGTTTTCTCAAGCCTGTATTTCCCAATATTTTAGGACATTTAGTTTCCGCCTCAATCATCGCCATTCCAGCTTGCTTTGTCCTCTCCAAAATCTTAGTACCCGAAACAGGAGTACCGCTGACAATGGGCGGCATCCCCAAGGAAGAACGGAAACCTCAAGGCCGCGAGTTTGTGGGCGAAGAAATTTCCGAAACGGACGGCGAAATCCGTCAACAAGAGACTGTGGGCGGAGAACCCATCGAACGAGTCAGCCCTTTGGATGCAGCGATAATTGGCGCATTGGACGGTGTGAAAATGGCAGTAGCAATTGCCGCTGTTTTGATTTTAATCTTGGGCTTAGTGTCCTTAATCAATCAATTCTTCGCTTGGCTGGCCGTGTTGCCGGCTCCCATCGGCACAATCTTTAGTTACGTCACCCTGCAAAATATCCAAGGAGTCTTATTTTACCCGCTAACCTTGTTAACCGGAGTTCCCATTGAGGATTCTTGGGTAGCATCAGTAATCATCGGACGGCGGCTGTTAGAAACCGCAATTCCCCCCTATCAAAGCTTAGCAGAAGCGGCCAAACAAGGACTGATTAGCGATCGCACAGTTTTGATTGTCAGTTACGCCCTTTCTGGCTTCGCCCACTTAGCCTCCGTCGGTATATTTGTCGGCGGTACGATCGCCCTAATTCCCTCCCGCCGCAAAGACATTTCCGAACTCGGTTGGAAAGCATTATTTGTCGGCACCTTAGCAACAATGATGATTGCCTGCATCGCCGGATTATTTGACACCGGAGACGCTAGCATTTTAGGCGATAAGACAGCCCCTGCTGCCCCGATAACAGCCCCCGCTTCCCCGAAACCGCTGGCACCCCCCGCCGCGACTTCCAAGCCGTCAGTTGCCCCAGCAATTGCCAGCCCGAAGCCTTCGCCGAAGGGTGAAAAAGTGGCTCCAAAATCTCAAGAATCTCCTAAATCTGAACCCAAGAAAAGCCCTTAATTATCTTCTATTGACTTGTAGGGGCGGGTTTTACCACAATGTTTATCAATTATTGACAATTCGGTAAAACTCGCCCTCACCCAACAGTAAATTCCCGCTTGTAGGGGTGGGTAAACCTGCCAATATTTAACTGGTAAACTGGTTCCAATGCTCTGCCTTGGAACCGATATTCAGAGGCTCTGCCTCGACTGGGAAAAAGGAGGCAGAGCCTCCGGATCTGCATTACCAGGCTCTGCCTGGTAACGAGTAGTAATAAACGAGATTTGTCGCACCAATTCCCTTTTCCTGATGACCAATGACTAATGACTAATGACTAATGACCAATAACCAATAACTAATAACCAATAACCAATAACTAATAACTAATGACTTCAATCATGAATCCCGAACCTGAAATTCGCCGCCTGTTAGATGTGATGCCCGCTTCCGGTCGCATGAATTGTAAAATTATTAATAAGCCTCAACAATCGACGGTGATTGATTGCGATTTTCCTTTGCCTTGGAATAGTGCTCGACCGATTTATATTAATTTTGATTTGTGGCGGCTGCTATCTAAGCCGCAGCGGGATTTACTGATATTGCGGAATGTGAGTTTTTTGGGCAATTTCAAGTGGTTTAAGCTGGATATTTATCAAGGTGCTGCTCTGGCGGGAATTGTTGGGACTGTTGTAGAGTTGTTGCAGCCAGATGCGATCGGCACTGCGATCGCCGCTGGTTTGACGGGACTGGCGATGACTCGAATTTGGCGCGACAACCGCAGTTCGCAAGTAGAGTTAGATGCTGACGAGACGGCGATTAAAATCGCTCTCAGGCGCGGTTACAGCGAAGCGGAAGCTGCCGGACATCTGCTGTCTGCTATTGAAGCTGCGGCGCAAATTGAAGGGCGCAGTTTGGATTTTAATGAGTTGATTCGGTGTCAGAATTTAAGGGCGATATCGGGTATTTCGGCGGTGGGCGTGCCGGATAGTGTCAGGAAAGATTGAAAACTACTTTCTTCCTAGCGTAGGTTGAGCACTTACGAAGTGAAACCCCAACAAAGCCTCGGAAACGGAGGGTTCGTATCGTTTCCGGTTGCATCGGAATGATTTTTTAACCACAGAGGGCGCAGAGTACACAGAGGGAGAGAATATCTATCTGAATCATTCCGATGTTATCGGATTTGATATAACTACGAATAGTATTTTCGTAAAAAATCCCGTTCGTGCTTAACTAGAGCAATGATAAATTTGATATTCATACCCATCTACACCCGGAAGCTGGCGCGACTCAATCTGACATTTTTGTTCTGCTAAGTTGACAGGTGTGCGAAAATTTACCAACCACAAATCGAGCGGACGTTCTAATTGACTGAGTGTCCGATCGAGTATCCCCGTCACAATTTCCGGCGCATCCCTTCTCTGCTTAACTAAAAGAAACCGCGGAGAATCAAAGGCTTTAACTTCTTCCTTCTTCCCTCGGACTTCTTCCTTCTTCCCTCGGACTTCTTCCCTCGGACTTACATCCGTTACATCCGTTAAATAATCCGTTGCCGAACTTCCTTCTTCCTTCTTCCTTCTTTCCCATTCCAATCCTATCCCCATTAATTCTCCTATTTCTACATGAGTCTTTTGAGTAGTGGCAATTAACACGGGAACTTTCGACACTTCGCGGATAGTCGGAACTAAAAAATCTGGTTTGTAATATTTGCGATAGCCGAGATTAGAATTTACTGTGACACCGCTAAGAAAACCCATTACTAAAATTACCACCACTGCTTTTTTGCCAGCAATTTCTACATCAGGCAAATTAAACCATTGACTTTTTACTGTAGGTGTGTTAGAAATAACTGCTAAGGTTGCTCCTAACAATAATATCGCGCCCGGAAAGTATACGAAATTGTACCGAGGGCCGCGAGTTAGGTCAATTCCTAGAATGTATGCAAAGCTGAAAAATTGGAAAATTGCTCCTAGTACAAATCCGCCAAAAATCACAGTACCTAAATGAGTTTTTGGCGTTTTTAAGGAAGTCTTAAGAGCGTTTGGCAGCAGGGGAAGTGCCCACAGCAAAAATATTGTCATGCCGATCGCAGATCCAGCCACTACTGCCAAATTTGGCGATTCCACTGGCAGCAGCGACACGATAGTAATCCATCCAGCTAAAGCTTGAACAATCGGATTAATCAAATCTACAAATGTGCGATCGCCGCTGACAAGCCAATTCGTGAGTTCGCTACCGTATTTATTTGACAAAAATATCGGCACCCAAACTAAACCGCCTGCTACAGTGCCGATTGCTACTGCTAACAGCCGCCACAAAATTTGAGATTGCCAAATATTTGGGTGTGACTCGTTTGAAGCTGGTAACTTTTGATTGAATTCCTGCCAAATTACAACAATTAATGCTATGGTTTCCGCGCCCAAAGTCAGAACAAAAAAGTAGTGAGAAGCAATTCCCAAACAGTTAACAACTATCCAAAGCAGTACAGCCCAAACAGGCATAGGAGCGCGTTGTACCAGTTTTTTTGCAGCTAATGTCAAGCAAAAAAGAGAGGCAATAACTAATAAAATTCCTAAAGTATAATGGCGGGCTTCTTGAGCGAGATAAATGCCGTAGGGAGAAACTGCCATCATGGCGGCCGCACATTGACCGACTAAACGAGAGTTGAATGCAAATTTGCCTAAAAAGTAGATAGCGGGAACTGAAATCGCTCCCAATAATGCCGGGAGCGATCGCCCAATCCACACTAAACTATCCTGAGTCGGTGCAAACAGTCGCATCCACCAATGGGCTAGCATAAAATACACTGGTGGATGGTTGCTTTCTAGCAGCAAATGGTTTAGAACATCTGCAATGCCAGCACCGGCACGGAATTGTAGCGGCTTTAGCAGAGTAGGAAGGTCGATCGGGCGATCGATCGGCACGTCGCGAAAACTGTTCCCCAAACTAAATACCAGAGTCGAAAACTCGTCCGTCCACAGCGGTTTCGAGTCCAAATTGGCAAAACGCAGCATCAGGGCGATCGCCGTCCACAGCAATAGCACCAACAGTTGTTTGTTCTGGCTCAAAAGAGTATATCCTTCTTTTCATTTTTACCGCGCTTGTAAATTACAATCTCTCGTTGTTGCATTCCCAGCCAAGAGAAATATGGTATGCGATCGAACTCCTCATATCCAGGCTTTGGCTGCTTGCTAGCCACAATGTACTCATCATCAAATACCCACGGCCCTAATCCTGTCAAATTAGCATCCTGCCATTTCTTAGTTTTGTATATTCTCATGAAATTGTCACTATTGTACCATCCATTAAAAGTATCTAGACCGCGAATTGATTCGGACTTCACACCATATACAGTCATGAGTTTATTTTGAGCAGCCGTTGCTGCACTGTTCCAACCCATATAGTCCTGAAGGCAAACCACACTGAAAATGTAAAGTAGCGTACAACTAAAAGTTGCCAACCTCATTGCACCTTTGAGCTTAAATCGGTTCATTTCATATGCTAATAGCAAAATGAAGGGCGGCAGTGCTGGAATTAAATATCGATCGAACACGAAAAACCGCCCTGGATTGTAAGCTACAGCCAGAAAAATCAATCCCCACAGTAACAAAAAAAGTCTTTGATTGCTTCGCGAATGCAATACATTATTTTCATCTTTTTGTCGTCGCACATCGTAAAATGTATCCACAGACTTCAGAAAAATGAGTCCTGCCACTCCGAGTGCAGCGAATGTTATGGGCCACCACCACTTACCGATACTAACGACTGGCTGTCCGTTAACACCAGGTAACTGAATATTACCCACAGCCAAATCCAGCAGATAATCCCCTTTTAATAGAGGCATTCGCTGTGCATATTGATTTAACCACAAAGATTCTTTTTGAAACAATACACTTTGGGCAATAAATAAAACTTTAGGTAAGAAAAACACTGTCAGCGATACACAACAAAATCCGACAAAAATAGCGGTGTGTTTCCGAGTCCAAACATCGTGCTTTCGGACTATTTGCCAAAGTCTGCCCGCACCCAAAGGTAGAGCAAAAAGACCCATATAACAAAGTGAAACTGGAATGTGACGCAACCCATCCATAGCTGACATTAAAACTCGTCCCTGGATGCTTTGAAAAATAGGAGTGCCCGCATCTTTAATGGTTCCTAAATAGAGATATATCGCGGCCGCCGCCAGCCACGGACAAATAAAAGCAAAAACCATAGACCAAGATAAAAGATTGGTTAATAGCAACAGCAACACCAAAGGCAAAAGTAATGATTGATTAGTGATATAGCGCCAAGTAGTGGCTGAGAGTGAAAACAATCTTTGGTGCATAAAATTAGCTTGATTGTAAGAGTTGAAAATTTTTATTTCAAGGCTGATGTTTCT
This sequence comes from Microcoleus sp. LEGE 07076, assembly GCF_015207455.1. GTDB lineage: Bacteria > Cyanobacteriota > Cyanobacteriia > Cyanobacteriales > Microcoleaceae > Microcoleus. The sequence goes on along the minus strand of NZ_JADEWV010000008.1, from coordinate 36,230 downwards.
GTTTCAATGTATTTGGCTCGCTCTTGACATCCAGAGCGAGCGTTAATTTTGCTCTCTTTCTGTCCCGGTCTGCCCTTCTCACTGTCAGATATTTCCAGCGTTTAATCAACTTCCGTCACCCGCCAGCTCAACTTCATATTGATCCAGAAATTCCACAGAGTTACAGATGCGATCGCAATTAAATTAGCCAAATACTGATTCATCCCAAAAACATTAAACATCACATTAACCAGCAGCACATTCAAAATCAAACCCATCAAGCAGATTGTATTAAATTTCAACAAGCGTTTTAAGCGCTGGCTATTTCCTGGCTGCCGTTTAGAAATGTCCCCAAAAGTCCACAAATCATTCCACAAAAAGTTACTAATAATTGCCAATTCAGCAGCAATAATTAGACTGCGAGTCAGCTCTAATTTTAAAATCTCCCGCAGCAGGTACAAAACCGCCATATTCACAAACACGCCACTGAAACCCACAATGCCGAAGCGCAGAAACTTACCCATCGGCCAGCGGGCAAACCGCAATATGAGCAAATGCAGCAAATACTCAATATACTGTTTCCCAGTAACTTTGCTTTCGCCTTCTTGCCGTTCCTGAAACACATAACCAACTTCTCCAATCCAGCGGATGTTTCCCCTCCCGAGCACTTCAATCAAAATTTTGTAACCCGCAGGATTCATGGTTTTCTCGGCAATGCAACTGCGCCGCACCATAAAATAGCCGCTCATCGGATCGGAAACTCGCCCCACCACTCCCGGCAGGATCACCAATCCGACTGTTTGAGCGCCCCGTGACAAAAATCGCCTGACGACGCTCCAGTCGCTGACTCCGCCCTCGGCAACGTGGCGGCTCGCGGTGGCCAAATCGGCTCCCCGCTGAATTTCTGCTAAAAGCTGCAACAGTGTCTCCGGGGGATGCTGCAAGTCGGCGTCGATAACGCCCAAAACCTCGCCCCGAGAGGCTTGCCACCCGCGAATTACGGCGGTGGAAAGTCCCCGTTCGTCTTCCCGGCGCATCACCCACAATTGCGGATATTCGGCCGTCAAGGATTGGGCAACTTCCCAGGTGCGATCGGGGCTGTTGTCATCGACTACAATTAATTCGTAGTTGCCGGGAATGCTGCCATCAAGCAATTTGCTCAGTTGTTGCACAATACTCTTGACATTCTTGCACTCGTTGTAGGTGGGAATGACGAGGGAAAAATAAATTGGCTGCGTGCCGGAGTCTACAAAAGTTGAAGCAGAAGTCCCTACAGCCGGAATTTGCAAAAGCCCAGAAGGTACTGGCAACAGGTGATTTGTTTGGTTGATGCCCATAAGTTCAATTTCGAGAATGTAAACGGTGTTTGTGTAAGACTCGAGATTTGAGAATATGGTTCCTCTATGATTGATTTGTTAAAATATAAAAACGCCTTAATTATAGGCAGTAATGGTATAGATGAGTAAAAAGTAAAACTGTGGATGCAATTCTCGATCGAGCTTTACAAGGTTATAACATTTCCACCGCAGAAGCCTTGGTACTTTTGCAGCAAAGAGATCCAAGGGCGCGAGCTTCTATTCAAACAACCGCTGACTTGCTCCGTCGCCAACAATCAGGGGATACTGTCACCTATGTGATCAATCGGAATATTAATTTTACTAACATTTGCGAGCAGCATTGCAGTTTTTGTGCATTTCGCCGTGACGACGGAGATGAGGGCGCTTTTTGGTTAGATGCAGCCCAAATTCAGGAAAAGGCAACTGATGCAGTGCAGCGGGGTGCAACGGAAATTTGTATGCAGGGCGGCTTAAATCTTCAAGCTAAACTAAATGGCGGATCTTTGCCTTATTATCTGCAATTGGTGAAAACTATTAAAGATATGTTTCCGCAGTTGCACTTGCACGCTTTTTCGCCACAAGAAATAGAATTTATTGCCAGACAAGATAATCTGAGTTTCAGCTATGTAATTTCGGCTTTGCGGGATGCGGGAGTCGGTTCGATGCCCGGTACTGCGGCGGAAGTTCTCGACGATGCGGTGCGGAGGGTGATTTGCCCGGAAAAACTGAATTCGGCAACTTGGTTAGAAATTGTGGGAACTGCTCACAGTTTGGGTTTGCCGACAACGAGCACAATGCTTTGCGGCCATGTTGAAACCGCCGAACAGCAGGTTTTGCATTTAGAAAAAGTGCGATCGCTCCAACAAACTGCCATTAACAACAACTATCGGGCCCGCATCACAGAATTCATTTTACTGCCCTTTGTCGGACAGGATGCACCGGCTCCTTTACGCAGTCGAGTCGGCCGCGATCAACCAGTTTTAGCAGATACATTGTTGCTCACCGCAGTATCGAGAATTTTCTTGGGAAATTTGATTTCCAATCATCAGCCAAGCTGGGTAAAACTGGGTTTAGATGGAGCTACAGAAGCGCTGAAATGGGGCTGCAACGATATCGGCGGCACTTTGATGGAAGAGCACATTACTACAATGGCTGGTGCAGTTGGCGGCAGTTGTCAGTCTGTGGAAGATTTGCAAAATGCGATTCGTTCTGTGGGGCGGAGTTATCAGCAAAGAGATACAGTTTATCAACCTTTGGGGGTTGACAAGTTGGCAGTAGTTGTGTAATTTTTAGGATGCGAAGTGCGAAGAGCGTAACGTATCCTGCGAGTTTAGCCGTTAGCGAAGCCCTCGGAGAGGATCGCACTTTCAAATTCTTCTAGTGCTTGACAACTTCCTACCTGCAAAGCACGTTCCACCGTAGCAGGAATCAGTTGGGCGATCGCGATTCCTGGAAAATTCGGACTAATCTCCGATTCCACATACTCTCCATCTTGCAGCAAATAGACGCGAAGCCTGCCGCTGTCGTAAACCCAAACTTCTGGAACTTCAATAGCTAGATAGGCATCGATCGTAGTTTTAGAAGCTACATCCGTTTCAATTGCTAAATCCGGCGGCGGATCGTCCGGCAAAAGTCGGCGGCGGTTAATCATCCGCTGATAATTTAGAATATAAAAGCAAGCATCAGGTTCAATTCCGGCTGCACCTTCCCGCTTGAAAGTAGTAGAACCAAATGGTTCATATCTTCTGCCCGCCGACTTGAGTAAAATTTTGACAATATCAGAGATTAAATCAGTTGGTCTTTCGTGTTCGGGTAAAGGAACCATAATTTCTAAAGTTTCTTTGCTGTAAGCAACTCGTGCCGATCGCTTTTCTCCCAATTCCTCCAAAATTGACTCGAATTCCAGCCAACTTATATTGGGAATAGTTACGACACTGCCGGGAGTAAGCGTTATTTGACTAACAGGTTTGAGGACGGGAGCGATAGTCATAATGTTGATTTAATTTTATTTCTCAGTCCCTCTCTGCTGGGACTTTGTTTGTGTAGACGCGATTTCAATCGCCGAGCAATCAAGGGAGTAACTTCATTGTCACTGGATTCTCATTTAGATTTTAAATTGGGGGATTGAGGAATTGGGGGATTGGGGGATTGAGGAATTGAGGGATCTATCGATAGATACCCAATCTTTGTGAGAACTGCTATAAACTATCAATCTATCTCCGGCCCCAACATCAGATTGTACCCATCCCAATCAATAGTTAAGCTATTTTTCTGGGCCAATTTTTCAATGTCTTGTCTGTAGCAATGGTAGGTGCGGAAAAGTTTATCCAACAAGTAACCGCTAACAATCCCTTTTTTTCGCTCGCCATCCAACATACTCCAACAGTAAGACTCTTGCGGTTTCAGATAAGCAACAATCTCTTTCTGCCGCTGTCGCAGGTGAGGATAAAAAACTTCTCCAAAAGTAACAATTTTGTCAATTAACAGCTCAACAAAAGGCTCCTCAATTCCTAAAATTTGGGAGTACAATACCCCACGCATCAACCACATTTGAATTAGTTGATGAATAAACTGTGGCCAGTGATGCGGTGGTTTGACGATATAATCGGCAGTCAAATGAACGGCAGGACGAATTTGGTCGGCTATTAGTTTGAGAGAAACTTTAGTTAAATTGTCAGCGCGATCGTACTCCACACCCGCAACTTTAGCCGTCCTGAGAATCACGGGCAATATCAAATCGGTTTGATAAAAGCTAGATCCTCCTTGCAAAATCGCCGCTAACCGTTCTAAGTTCATCCCGCAAGCCATATAATTTGTCTTGAGAGGAGTCCTTATATTTCCATATTTTGGTGATTCTGAGTCCATAAATACCAGATGGTAAAAACTCAAAAATCGCAAATCTTCTTCTGGTAGAATGTGACCGATAGAATCTTCGCGATCGTACTCTTCTTTACTTTTAGATCGAAATTCGATATCTTCTTCCGACGCAGCTAATTCATAGCCTCTTTCAGGATAACAATCGTAATGGATGCGAGTAGAAATTCCACAATGACCGGAAGGCTTGGGATGCCACGAATTCCAGCGGCTGATAATAATTTGTTGTTCGGGTATGCCGATTTTGTCGCGCCAGATAGCCAGAGTTTCAGTATCGCGTGCATCTACACTAACCACCAATCGCGATCGCGGAATTTGATAAATTTCCGTGCAAAGTTCCCAAGCCCAAATTAATGCTTGTTGTTTGGAGTAATCGCCCCAGTGAGTTAACATCTCAAAAAAGGTAGGATGGCGATCGGTGAGTACCCGGACATTCGGAGAAATATATTTTTGTAAAATCGCACTGTGATTTTCGGGCGAGTATTTTTCTCCGAGGGAAATAGGGTAGAATGGTAAAGTCCACAAATTAGTTCGCGATATTGAATTTAAATAGGAAATGTTGACAGCAAAAGGTTCAGTGGGGAGGATTTGATGAGCTCTAGCCGCATAAAATTCAAGAAACTGTTGACGAATTTGGTTGCTATTCAGGTGCATATTTTTGTTTCCAATCATGGATACAATTAAAATAGAAAGTTGCTCTTCCGGCTCGACAGCCTGGGCGGTCAGAAACCGGGTTTTTTCGAGAATATTTGGTGACAGAAAGCAAAAACTGCAAAAACCCGGTTTCTTTGGTTGCGGTATCGTGTCCAGTAGATTGACGGCTCTCGCGATTGGTTTTTATTATCGTAACCGATCGCGCACGATATGATGTATGAGATAAGACGGCGGTTGAAACCCTTGCCTCAAATCGAAAGTCCTCTTACATAAAACTAATGAGTTCTTCAGTCCTCATAGCGAGGACTTTATAGCCTTTCTCACTTTAGTGAGGTACGAATTTTGACCGAAAAAGCTTGACAATGTAAGGGTTACAGCATACCTCAGCATACCTCATCTTTCTGATAAACGCTATAGCTATTAGCCAGGGAATTCATTCCCTGGCTGGCTAGTAGGATATTAAACCTTAAACTTCTCCACAATCCGTCTCATCGCTTCCTCCACATTCTCCCGACTATTAAACGCCGAAATGCGGAAATAACCCTCACCCGCCGCACCAAAACCAGAACCCGGAGTTCCCACCACATTGCAAGTTTCTAACAACTTCTGAAAGAAATCCCAACTCGACAAACCATGAGGCGTTTTCACCCACACGTAAGGCGCATTTTCGCCGCCAAAAACCTCAATTCCCGCTGCTGTCAATTTTTCGCGAATAATCGCAGCATTTTCCATGTAAAAATTGACTAACGCCTGAATTTGTGCTTTACCTTCCTCGGAATAAACCGCCTCTGCACCGCACTGCACGATGTAAGAAACACCGTTAAATTTAGTAGATTGGCGGCGGTTCCACAATTTCCAAATTTCGACATCGGAACCGTCGGCTGCTTTTCCTGTCAAAGTCTTCGGTACGACTGTTAGGGCGCAGCGAGTACCTGTGAAACCAGCATTTTTGGAGAATGAACGAAATTCGATCGCACAATCGCGCGCACCCTCAATTTCGTAGATAGAATGGGGTAAACTCGGATCGGTAATATACACTTCGTAGGCCGCATCGAAGAAATAATCGAACCGTTCGCCTTAGCATAATTTACCCAAACTTGCAAGTGTTGATTGGTTGCAGTTGCGCCAAGTAAAATTTTTACAATATCGGAAATTAAATATTTCGGCCTTTCGTGTTCTGGCAGGGGAACCATAATTTCTAAGGTACTGTTGCTGTAGGCAATTCTACTTCTTCGCTTTTCTCCCAATTCCTCCAAAATTAACTCAAATTACAGCCAACTTATATTGGGAATAGTTACTGTACTGCCGGGAGTAAGCTCGATCTGGCTAACGGGTTTGAGGACGGGAGCGATAACAATCATAAGCTGAATTGGGAGCTAGTTGTTAAATTTGTGCCAAGGGCAGGCAGGATGCCTACCCTGCAAGAAAACTCATTCTTTGTGGAACAGGCCCGACAGCCTGTTCTTGATAATGGTACAACATATCTGTTGAGTGTAGCACGGGCAACGAGAAGAGATTCGCGATCGCACTTTTGACTCAATTTTAGAAAGGTCGATCGTACATTTATTAATTTATTGCTGCCGATTAATTTAACCAACAAACTCATGAATGGCTCGAAAACCCCTACCGTAGACCTACATTTTTATAATTCAAGTTTCAGATTTTCCAACTAAGATTTATGAGGTTTATAACAATCTATAAATTCTCTGCCAGAGCCGACATAAATATAATTCGCTTTACCTTTCTTTTGACTATTTTGCTTAAGATCAAGTTGACTGATATTCAGGACATTGCGTAAACTCTGCGTTTTTTGAAGTGTTATTTTTGGGCGATCGCACTCTCAATTTATCAAACCCTAATTCAGCAATAACCGAAGTCATTAGTCATCGGTCACGATCTGTACGCGGCACCGAGAAACCGGGTTTTTTTCCGAAAAAACCCCGGTTTGTTCGATCGCACTGCGTCCTCGACTGTATCTGTAAATTCACAGCCTGATTATTGACAAGTTGTTGGCTATTTAAATTGTATTTTTTAATTGCGTTTTGGAAAAGCATCTGGTAGCGTCTCCCATCTCCCCATCTCGGTGACATCTCCCCCTCTGGCGCATATCCCTCTCTCTGGGGCATCTCCCCCTCTGCGGCATATCCCCCTCTGTGGCATCTCCCTCTCTCTCTCCTCCTCTAAGATTTACCCGATTTTGTTTAACAGGATGCAACTGCGAAATTAGTTTGCGGGTACTCTCAAACCAATACAGTGCAGGCTTGCATGAAATAAATGTGAAGAAATGTAGCCAACTGCTCTCACAAATGTTAAGATTCTTAACACAACCTAGTATTGTGCACGCCCCAACCAAAACCTAACCTGAAACGGTGCTGACTGGGAGTAGCAGCTAGCTACCATACATCAAACGAAGCCTCTTTAAATGGAAGGAAAGCGCAAATCCCCGCCCGCCTTCCTTCCCAGCTAAAGCTAGGGGTTTGCGACTACCGCAAACCTTTAGAGGCAAAGATCCTCAGCGGGAAAAGCTCATGAAAACTCTTAAGTCCTCAGATACAGATTCTGTTCGTGCTTACTTGCGGGAAATCGGCCGCGTCCCCCTGTTGACCCATGAGCAAGAAATACTCTACGGGAAACAGGTACAGCGCTCAACCGCACTGCATCAGGAGAAAAATATTTTAGCCGAAGAGTTAGGCCGCGACCCGACGACGGCTGAATGGGCACAGGCAGTCGGGTTGTCTGAGGCACAGTTGCAGCGGACAATCGACCACGGGGAAAGGGCAAAGCGCCAAATGGTGGAAGCTAACCTGCGCCTGGTAGTGTCTGTTGCCAAAAAATATATCAAGCGCAACGTAGACTTACTCGATCTGATTCAGGAAGGCACGATCGGGATGCAGCGGGGAGTCGAAAAATTTGACCCGACTAAGGGCTACAGATTTTCTACTTATGCTTATTGGTGGATTCGTCAGGCAATTACTCGGGCGATCGCCGAAAAAGGTCGCACCATCCGCTTGCCGATCCACATTACCGAAAAACTCAACAAAATTAAAAAAGCTCAGCGCCAGCTAGCTCAACAGCTCGGCCGCGCGGCTACTGCTGCTGAATTGGCTGCTGAGTTAGATTTGACACCCAAGCAAATTCGCGAATATCTCGATCGCGCGCGCCTGCCACTTTCCCTGGACTTGCGCGTGGGAGACAATCAAGATACTGAGTTGGGCGATTTGTTGGAAGATACCGGTACTACCCCAGAAGATTTTGCCCTGCAATCTTCTCTGCGGACCGATCTGGATCATCTGATGGCAGAACTGACTCAGCAACAGCGACAAGTGCTGGCCTTGCGGTTTGGTTTAGAAGACGGGCAAACCTTAACTTTGGCAAAAATAGGCGATCGTCTCAACATCAGTCGGGAACGAGTGCGGCAAATAGAACGGGAAGCTTTGACTAAACTCCGCAAGCGCAAGCAAGATATCAACGATTATCTCGCCAGCTAACTAGATTGGGGATTGTGCCGGGACACACCCGATGGTCAATCCCCAATCTAAAATCGTAAAAACCGCCGACTTTAATTCGGTTGTGCCCACTCGGTTGTGGCGATTGTCCTGCTACATTAGTAATTACTTAGTAATAAAGATCAACAGCGATCGGATCGCGTAAGGGTTACTTAATTTAACCGCCCGCATCTAAAATAACAAGCTGTCTGTGAAACGGAGGTACTCGTGAGTAATTCAGATAATAAATCCCCAGAATTCTTTGAAGAAGACGGAGAAAATGCCAACTTATTATGGCAATACGTGCAGTCAATGGCTCCAGACACTGTTTCTCAGTTGTCTAAGCCGACTTCTCATGAAGTATTTCAAGTAATGGAGCGAAATATTGTCGGACTCTTGGGGAATTTGCCTTCGGAACACTTCGGGGTGACAGTGACTACCAGTCGCGAACATTTGGGTAGATTGCTCGCCTCGGCCATGATTAGCGGTTATTTTCTCAAAAATGCCGAACAGCGCATGACTTTTGAAAAGTCCATACAAGCCAGTGAGAGACACGGCTCGGACGATTAGTAGATTATTAACATTTAAGCTATCCAAATGTCAAGCCCCCTTCGCAAGATGGGGGCTTGACATTTGAGATTTGAGATTTGAGATGTTAGATGTTAGATTGTTGATTAAATAATTGAATAATTATTGATATTATTCTTGAATTCCCAATGACCAATGACCAATGACCAATTCCCTGCGCGGGCCAATTCCCAATTCCCAATTCCCAATTAATATGTCTCTTTCTCCTGTGTCCCACAAAGTTATAGGCGTTGCTGTAATCTGGAACAACAGACAACAAATTTTGATTGACAAACGGCTTCAACACGGAATGCACGGGGGTTTCTGGGAGTTTCCTGGGGGTAAAATTGAGAGTGGGGAAACGATCGAAGCTTGCATACAGCGGGAAATTATGGAGGAGTTGGGGATTGTTGTGGAAGTTGGCGATCGTCTGATTACAATTGACCACGACTACACTAAATTTACAGTTAGGCTCTACGTGCACCACTGCCGCCACGTCAGGGGGGAACCGCAGACGATCGAATGCGATGAAATTCGCTGGGTGACACTCGACGAAATTGACCAGTTTACTTTTCCCAAAGCCAACGAACAGATTATTGCTGCACTGCGTTCAAGTTGAATTTTAATAAGCCTAGGCGCATCTAAATTTTACAGTCAAGTGTGAGGAAATTCTTGTCGGGTCTCCCGCCCTCCCCACAAGACGGGGAATTGTTTTTTGACCTATAATTTATAGCCTTTCTCAGAAAGATGAGGTGCCGCTGGGTATATGGTATATGGCATACCTCACAACGCTTGAAAACCCCTATATATGGAAAACAGCTTACTAAGAACAGTCAACAGTCAACAGTCAATTTTGAATAGGCAGAGTAAAGTGAAAACAAGTGCCTTGATCGGGTACAGAGTCTACCCAAATTTGACCGTAGTGGGCGCGGATAATGCCTTGACACAGAGACAGCCCAATGCCGTAACCGTCTGTTGATTTATCTCGCTGCAACCGAAAGCTATCTTCAAAAATGCTTGCACAATCTTCTTGAGGAATTCCCGGGCCGCTGTTGCAAATGCTGACTTGAACCTTGTAAGCAGTGCGGTGGAGAATTGAAATATTAACAGTTCCTTGCTCTGGGGTGTACTTGCTGGCATTGTCAAGCAGGTTGACTATGACTTGTTTGATGCGAGCTGGATCGGCATAAACCAAGGGCAAATCTGTGGGAATGTCTGTTTCCAAATTCAGACTTTTGGTCTGAAATTTATCTTCAAATTGCAGGATTACATCTTGACAAATCCCTCCCAGTTCTATTTTTTTTGCTTGAATGTGAAGTTGAGCGTTTGTGCCCCGGGCCGCTTCGAGGATATCTGTAATCATCCGATCGACAATTCGGATTTGGCGGCGGGCTTGTTTCATCAAATGAGCCGCCAAAGTCGGTGTCAAACGCGACTTTTCCCCCTCTTTCACCTTCTGACTTGACTCCAAAGTCTCCAAAGCCAAAGATGCGGCTGTCAAAGGATTTCGCAAGTCGTGAGCCAGCATCGCAATAATCCGGTCTTTCAACTGCAACTGCTCTTGCAGGTGTTCTTGTTCCTTTTTGAGGCGAAAAACTTCATCGGAAAGCTGCACGAGCTCGGTGGCGCAAGCAACAGAATAGATTGGTTTTGGGTCGGCCGCCGCCGCCGCAGTCTGAGCTGGGGCCGACTGCTGCTGGGCTGCGTATTCTTCTACAGAACGCTTCCAGCGGGGCCACCACTGTTCTAGTTGGGCGATCAAATTGCTGCCGGCGAGAGTTTGTCGGGGCTCGGGATGAATTTTGAGCAGGGAGGGAGTAGCTACAAGTCTAAAGTGTTCTGCTAAATCCGGCTGTTCTCCGACATCAATGATTTGAAGATCGAAGTCGCACTCTGCCTTCAAATCCTGTAGGTACTGGCGGATGTGTCTGGTCTGTTCCCTGGAAGAGGGACGCTTGTCTACGAACAGCAAAAGCTGCAAAAGCGGTGCGGGATTGGCCGGCCGTTCGGGAGAACTGTCGGTGTCGCCGGTGCCTGGTGTTGGATTGACGCTGTTGAGCTTTTCGATCTGGTGAAAATAATTGACCATTGCCGAGCCGAGTTATTTCACTTCTACTTTAATTTAATACTTACTTTAGATTTATGCTAATCTCCGATGATTTGATTACGGCGGGCCCATGACATTTTTGAGATGGAAGAAAAATGAATCGCTGCAGGTGGTGGTGAAAGTGGCGATCGCCTTTTTTGTGCTGTGCTTGTTGCTGACGCTGCACCGCTACTACAGCTTTTACGCTACATACGACCAAGGCATTTTCAATCAACTTTTCTGGAACGGCACTCGGGGTCACTTGTTTGAGAGTTCGCTGTCTTCGGCACTGTCAACCAATGTCGTCCACCACAACGAGCTGCCGGAAGTATCATACTACCGGTTGGGGCAGCACTTCACCCCGGCACTGATACTGTGGCTGCCAATTTACTCGCTGTTTCCCTCGCCCGTGACTTTGACGGTGTTGCAGGTGACTTTAATTACGGCGGCTGGTTTAGTCCTGTACGCCCTCGCCAGACACTATCTGGAACCAAGGCTGTCGGCGACAATTGTGGTGAGTTATTACGCAGCTAACGCAGTCATCGGCCCGACTTTGGGCAATTTTCACGATGTTTGTCAAATTCCGCTTTATGTTTTTAGCTTGCTGCTGGCGATGGAGAAGCGCACTTGGCCGCTGTTTGGGATTCTGGCAACTTTAATTTTGGCTGTGCGAGAAGATGGGGGAGTTGTTTTATTTGGGGTGGGGGTTTATCTAATTTTGAGCCGGCGCTACCCTCGGACTGGTTTGGCTGTCTGCATTCTCAGTTTTGGTTACACGATCGTCCTGACAAATTTGATTATGCCTTTGTTTTCTGCTGACATCTCTGAGCGGTTTATGATGGAACGCTTCGGTCAATATGCCGATGGAGATGAAGCTTCGACTCTGGAAATTATTTGGGGAATGGTTAGCAATCCGGGGCGGTTGGTGGGGGAACTATTTACGCCGTTCTTTGGTAAGATTAAATACCTGCTGGGTCAGTGGTTGCCCTTAGCTTTAGTTCCTGCTTTCGCGCCTGCGTCTTGGACGATCGCTGGGTTTCCGCTGCTGAAGCTATTTTTAGCCAAAGGAGAGTCTGTCCTGGCGATTAATATTCGCTATGCGATGACGGTGGTTCCAGGGCTGTTTTACGGGGCGATTTTGTGGTGGGCCGATCGTCAAAAAGAAGAGGATAAAATTAAGAGGCGAGAACAAACAATTTTGCGTTTTCCTTCAGCAGTTTTGCCTTTCCCTTCTTCTTCAAAGTTTCGCCGCTTTTGGGGGTTTTGCATTTGCTTGTCGCTATTTTTTACCTTCACGTCTAACCCAAATCGGACTTTTTCTGGGATTTTGCCCGATGCGATCGACCCTTGGGTGCAGGTTCCTCTGATCCGACAGTGGCACCACGTTTCTCAAGTCCGGCCTCTTTTGGCTCAAATTCCTGCAGATGCTAGCGTGACTGCAACGAATAATATTGTGCCGATTTTGTCAAGCCGCCGGGAAATTCTCAGGTTTCCGATGTTTGAACTCCGCAATGATGCGGGGGAGGCGGTGAAGATGGAATATGTAATTGCCGATATGTGGCAGTTGCAGCAGTATCAAGCTGCTTTTCGCCGGGAACGGGGACAGTTGCAGGCGATCGTCCCGCAGATCGATCGAATGTCCTACTCAGGAGAATACGGAATTCTTGGCTTTGAAGACGGCGCGATTTTGATGCGTAAGGGTGCTGCTTCTAATTCTGTAGCAGCGGCGGCTTGGGCCCGTTTTCGTCGCGAATTGACACCGATTTTGAAGCAAGGGTAAGCGGGTACGGGCGGCGGTGCCCAAATATTCCAGAAACCGGGTGTTTTTTTTGGCGATCGGGCGATCGAGCAATTCCTGCAAACACCAGGTTTCTGCATAATTTTCCATCCTTGCGGCTGCAAAATGTCAGCCTTCGGGCATAAATTTGCGCTTTCCCCAAAAATAAGGTTTGGGATTATACAAGAAAGTAGTCAACAATAAACATTAAGATATATAAATTATTGGAGTACAGAAAGATGAAAATTTTGGCATTAGCCTGGGAGTTTCCTCCCAGAATCGTAGGTGGCATCGCCCGCCACGTATCGGAACTGTATCCAGAATTAGTGAAGCTGGGCCACTCGATTCACTTAATTACAGTAGAGTTCGGACACGCACCGATGTACGAAGTGGTAGAAGGAATACAGGTGCATCGGGTGGTGGTGGGACACGCCAAGGACTTTTTTCACTGGGTGGCGAACCTCAACCAAAGTATGGGCCACCTAGGCGGCAAACTGATACTGGAAGAAGGCCCCTTCGACCTGATCCACGCTCACGATTGGTTAGTGGGAGATGCGGCGATCGCCCTCAAGCATACCTTTAAAATCCCCCTGATTGCCACCATCCACGCCACCGAATACGGGCGCTTCAACGGCATCCACAATGACGGACAGCGCTACATTAACACCAAGGAAAACCACCTCGCTTACAACGCTTGGCGGGTAATTGTTTGCACCGACTATATGCGGCGGGAAGCCGAACGGGTACTATCGACTCCGTGGAACAAAATCGAGGTAATTTACAACGGAATTAGAGCTGAAAAAAAGCCCAGACGGCACGAATTTGACGCGATGAACTTCCGCCGTCAATTTGCAGCAGACGATGAAAAAATAGTTTATTATGTAGGAAGAATTAGCTACGAAAAGGGGATTGCGGTATTTCTGAATGCAGCACCTCAAGTAATTTGGGAAATGGGCGGCAAAGCGAAAATTGTGATTATTGGTGGTGGCAATACAGACCATCTCAAACATCAGGCTTGGCATTTAGGAATTTGGCATAAGTGTTATTTTACTGGCTTCATGTTTGAGGAAGATCTCGACAAATTCCAGACAGTGGCTGACTGCGCGGTTTTCCCAAGTCTTTACGAACCTTTTGGGATTGTAGCGCTAGAAAGTTTTGCAGCCCGGGTGCCGGTGGTAGTTTCCAATACGGGCGGCTTGCCGGAAGTGGTGCAGCATACAAAAACAGGCGTTGTCACTGAGGCAAATAATCGGGATTCTTTGGCCTGGGGAATTTTGGAAGTGTTGAAAAATCCGGGTTACGCGCGGTGGTTGGTTGACAATGCTTATGAGGATTTGGAACGGCGATTTAGTTGGCCGAAGTTGGCGATGGAAACCGAGTGGGTTTATCACCGGGTGATGGAGGAAAGGGCAGAGGTTGATTGGTAAGAATGTTGACTGTTGACTGTTGACTGGGGAATTGTTGACTGTTGACTGTTGACTGTGGGTAGAATATCAACTTTTTGGGTTGCAAATATTAAGAAATTGCAACACAATGATAGATAGACTTGACTTTATACTAATTCTCAAAACTCATGCAACAGTAGCTGTAGGGTGCATCGCTACCCTTAAATCCCAAAAAAGAGCGACAATCTTACATATCCGCACCGCTGCGGACAGTCTCTCAGGAAACAAACTTAACACTCAGGATTGTAGCTTTCTGGAGGCGAGAATTGGTATTAGCTCGATCGCACTCAGAAGATTTGAAGGGAAGGGAGCATCTTGAATATTTTTAGCGACATCGATCCCCAACGCAAACGCAGCTTGCTGACTTTATTCACCGCAGGTTTGCTATTCTGGTCGAGTTTGGCTTCGCTGCTGCCAACTTTGCCGCTGTACGTTCAATCTGTGGGCGGCACAAAACAGCAAATTGGCTTTGTGATGGGTGCATTTGCGCTCGGGCTTTTGCTATCGAGGCCGCAGTTGGGCAAAATAGCCGACAGCAGGGGGCGAAAACAAATTTTGCTGCTAGGGGTGTCAGTGGCTGCGATCGCCCCTATAATGTACCTGTTCGCTAAATCGGTTTCCTTACTGTTATTTATCAGGGCTTTTCACGGCATTAGCATCGCCGCTTTTACCACAGCTTACAGCGCCTTAGTGACTGATTTTTCACCGCCGGCAAAACGGGGCGAATTAATCGGTTACATGAGTTTGGTAGCGCCTATTGGTTTGGCGATAGGCCCAGCGATTGGCGGATTTGTCCAAGCTTGGGTTGGTTATCCTCCTTTGTTTGCGATGTCGGCGACTTTCGCCACAATTGGTGTATTTTTTACCAGCAAAATTGCGGAACCTAATTTTGCTGAGTTAACAAAATCTGACTCGCAATCTGAAAACAAAAACACCCAAAAATACTGGCAAATGCTGTGGAATCCCCGGGTGCGGATTCCAGCTTTGGTGTTATTACTGGTGGGTTTGGTATTCGGAACTTTGAGCACTTTCATGCCTTTGTTTATCCAAGAAACTAAGGCTAATTTGAATCCAGGATTATTTTATTCTACGGCGGCTGTAGCTAGTTTCGGTATGCGTTTGGTGACGGGACGGGCTTCGGACAAATACGGCCGCGGTTTGTTTATTACTGGCGGCTTAATCTGTTACGCCCTGTCTATGCTATTGTTGTATTTTGCTAACAACAGTGATGCTTTTTTAATCGCAGCTTTGGTTGAAGGTTGCGCGGGCGGTACTGTTATGCCGATGATGGTGACGCTGATGTCGGACAGGTGCGAACCTCATGAAAGGGGTAGATTGTTTTCGCTTTGTATTGGCGGATTTGATTTGGGAATTGCGCTGGCTGGCCCGACTTTAGGTTTTGTTGCTGAACAAGTCGGCTACAGAAATATGTTTGGTTTGGCTGCGGGACTAGCTGCTTTTGCTTTGCTGGTTTTTGTTACTCGGTGTAGCAAAGATTTGTCTCATTCGCTCAAATTTGCGATCGGGCGAGGCAAGGATGTCTATGCTTTGAATAAGTGACAATCGGTTTGATCGTTCGGACTTTAGTCCTGCTTAACTCCCAGTAAAAAAGACGGTATAGCAATCCTCGCATCATTTGCATAATTATTGTAGGGTTATTCCCCCTTGAAGAGCCAGATAGATAGGAGGGTAGGCACTCTTGGCACTACCCCTACAAATTTATCTGCGATCGCACACGAAATACCCAGTTTACCACTTGTTCGGCCTTAAGTAAACGGTATTGAACTATAAAATGCCTTAGCGACCTAGAAAATTTAGAAGGAATTTGCCCCCGCAGTCCGGCAGATTTTCTATAAAGTTTTTTCTGAAGGCACGTTTTTATCTTGTGGTGTCACAATTGATTCGAGCGCGGCAGCCCAGCCGTTGGAAAGGTCATAAAATTGATTTACCAAATGTTGTGGGTATTGTCGCTTTTGCTCGTATAATTCGCGATCGTCGCACAACTTGAGTAGGGCGTCACCGTATGCTGTAACATCATCGGGTGGAACTTCTACCAGCGTACCGTCCATGTGGGACAGGGCGGGACAGACTGCTGAGGTAATCACGGGACGACTCGATAGAACGCCTTCTGCTACAACTTTGTTGAATCCCTCTACAAAATTCGTCTTTGTTGGTACGATGACAGCGTGGGCTTCAGAGAACCTCTCGTGCATTTTGAGCTTGTTGCAGTAACCGTGAAATGTAAAGGCGGAATCAACACCAGCAAGCTTTACTTGCTCGCGCAAAGCATCTAGCACTGAACCAGTGCCGCAAATATCGAAGGTAATATCATTTCGGCCAAGCGCTGCAAAACGTTTAGCAATTTCCACCAGATCGAAAACACCTTTATCTGCTTCAATCCGACCTGCGAATAGTACCCGAAAACGGGAATGTTCGCCATCGGGTTGCTTTACTGTTGCAAACTCCGTGTGGCGGTAAGTGGGTTTGAACTGCACGATAGATTTGGTTTTACCTCCTGTGATATTTGCCAGTTGTTTGTCAATCTCATCGGAAATTGACATGATTGCGGTACAGCTTTTTGCAAAGAAATGGCGATTCAGTGTTGAAAGTAATTTATCGAGCTTGCCTGGCGAACCAAATTTGCGCTTGGGTGTACAGTGTAGCGAAGGGACAACTTGGACTCCCAGGAAAGAAAGTAGAGATAAAACAAACCAGTGTGTGGTTCCATCGGCGACGATCGCAACTTTAGCCCGCCACGCGATCGCAGTCGCAATCAACCTTAAGCCGTACCATATATGACCCAGGTGATACAACAAACCCGATGCGTTCCTTAACGGGTTGGGGCGGTGTTCCAGAATGTAGTTACCATCTTGCAAGTATTCTTTTTCCTCGCAGGAGGAGATGACGTAGCCCTCTGCTTGCAAGTCGCGGCACGCATCATAAAATTGGCTGGAATAAGTAATTGCAACTTGTGACGGATCGTCTTCTCCTTTCCTCCAATAGCCATAAGTTCCTATGATGTTTCCCGGTCCTGCTGCATAAAGAATTCGCAGTGATTTAGACATGGCTTTCTCCTTCTGAACATAAAATGAGAACAGGTCGATTTCTTACATCTGCTTGCCCCATATAAACTCAAGCTCCGAGAAATCCTCTAATCCTTAATACTAATTTAATGTGAACAATACTTCGGACAGTTTTAGCTCTAATCGAGTATCTCAAACCCTTGATGGCTATAGGGCTGACTATTTTTTCAATCTTTAAGTCTAGCCCTGAGTTTCAAAAAATCATTAAAAATGCCAGGGCTTACTCTATAACGCTTACAGAGTCGTTAAAAAACTGTCCGAACTATTGGTGAAGCTGCATAGAACAATAGTTCGGACTATTTTTTAACGGCCCTGTAAGCCGAGGGCGAGCAAGCCCTGCCATTTTTCACGCATTTTACGCAACAAGGGCGCTAGACTCAAACCTTGAAAAAATAGTCCACTATAGAACCTATTTGATATCTATTCTGCCTAAATATCAGAAACCGGGTTTCATCTCTATATTTCTCGTCACCCAACCCAAAAACTCAAAGATGTCAAATGGGCTTTATATCGCCCGTAAGGGTTTCGGAGACTCGACTCGATCTAAAACTGTCCGAAGTATTGGATGGCGACACTCAAACAATAATATATACCCCATCTTTTTTTAGATCGAGTTGGTCAAGTCCGTCACCGATGGGGCTTTTGACAAGCGAATTTTAAAGGTGGTATCCGCCGCGCGATCATCGATCCGCCGAATCAATCCAAAATCTCAAATCTCAAATCAGAAGAGCCCCCGAATTTATCCGTGGGGTCGATCGAAAGCATCTGGAATCTAAAATCTAAAATCGAATGACGGGCTTGTCACTCCGTTAGGGACTGAAGTCCTCACTATGAACCTATATGGAAAAGAGAGGACTTCAGTCCTCACTACCAACTTATTGTTTGTTTAATGGGCTTGGAGGGATTCGAACCCCCGACCTCATGGTTCGTAGCCATGCACTCTATCCAACTAAGCTACAAGCCCCTGTTGAGTTCAGATTTAATCTAAGATTGATTAGGTTCTTTTCTCACAGAATCTAATAATAACACCATTCTCAAAATAATGCAAGATTTTTCCCAAACTTTTTCTAAATTGCCCGATCGCCCGCAGCTAACTCACCTCGACAACAGCGGGGAAGCTCAAATGGTGGACGTTTCGGCAAAAGTTGCAACTGTGCGGCAAGCTGTGGCCGCGGGGCGGGTGCGGATGTCGGCGGAGACGTTTGCTGCGATTGAAGCGGGGAATGCGCCGAAAGGGGATGTGTTGGGCACTGCGAGGCTGGCTGGGATTATGGCGGCCAAGCAGACTGCACATTTGATTCCGCTGTGCCACCCGCTGCCCCTGAGTAGGGTGGAAGTGCAGGTGATAGCGGATGCTGGGTTGCCGGGGTATCAAATCCGGGCGACGGTGAAAACGAAGGCGGAAACTGGGGTGGAAATGGAGGCGCTGACGGCGGTTTCGGTGGCGGCGCTGACTCTGTACGATATGGCGAAAGGTTTGGAAAAGTCGATCGCCATTGAATCGATTCGCCTGGTAAGCAAAAGCGGCGGCAAGTCTGGAGACTATGAAAATGTGGAGGCATAAGTTTCATGCCGAAAGAGGGAGGCAGAATTCAAAAAGCTGCACTTATGATTAAAATAGGCAGAGAACTACTAATATTAAGTGAAAAACTATGCCTCCTCGTTGGCCCCGCAAACCCGATCGCAACGATCCAGAGTACCGCCGTTTAGATGACCGGATGAATTTTGCCATCCACGTCGGTCTTTTTTCTGCTACAAATTCTGGTTTGTGGTTTGTTCACAATTTGCAAAAGGCTGATTGGCCTTGGGCAATTTCGGTTACGGGTGTATGGGCTTTAGTAGTTTTTGCCCACGCGATTTTCATTTTTGCGATCGCCGATTATTCGCCCCTCACCAAAGATTCTGGCTGAAGGAAGTTAGTTGTCGGCGATTGGTTAACTTTTTTTGACGGATCACCAATAACGTTCTGCTTTTTATATGGCTAATACTACTCAGGCGATCGAATCCTTAGCAGCCGAAATCGGCGAAAATGTCTACATTGACATTGCCAAGTGGCATTTGTATCTCCGCGATGCCCACCTGCATACCATTGTTGCCCAACAACTTTATTCAATGCTAGAAGATGGCGATTTAGATACTGACAAAGTTGAACGAGTTTTGCAAGGAATTTCAGTCAAGTTGGGCGGCGGCAAGCGAGAAGTGCCGCTGGCCGATTTGATTCCGATGCAGTGTCAAATTCAGTTGATGGATGTTTTGGAGGAATTTCAGGGCAAAATGTAAACATAATTAGCGCCGAATGTGTGCAGGTAAGGTGGGCAATGCCCGCCTTACCTTTTTTAGTATGTTTTTACAATCAGTTGGCGATCGCACTCCGACTCCTCAAAACAGGGTTTGATGGACGAAAAGACGCGTTTGGACCCGCACACGGGCGTAAAAAACCCAGTTTCGCACAGGCCTCCATGCGATCGCGAACTGACAATTTATTTATATTTTGTGATGAATGTCAAAGGAATCGGACTCGCAAATCCTGACCTTTTTAAAATAAAAGCAACACATCGAACTCTGCTTATATTCGTAGCTAGTAATTCCCGCCAAAAATAATCTGTAACTAGGGGTTGCTGAAAAAGTCTTTTCGTTAACTGTAGGAGTCAGGAGTCAGAACTCGGAATTAGAGGAGGTAAGAATAGTCACTAATCAAAGTTGAAAGTGATTTACTTTTGATTGTTTAAAAGCTTATTCCTTGCACCTCCTTCACTTTTTATCCCTCTCAATCCATTGATTTATCTAGGTTTTTGGTTAACTCAGCAACCTCTAACTATACTTAATTGAACTAATTTTATTCTTTGATAAAAATACGCATTTAATTCAAAGAATAGCTTAATATTGACAAGGAAAATATTTGTGTTAAAATAAAAGAGTTTGTAAAGGTTCACATTTCAATTAGTTTTCTTGTTTTAAGAAAATATTTAACCATCAAAGGTGCAAGGTACAAAAACAAAAAATGTACAAAACAAGCGCAAACTAGGAACACAATCGTGATTCATAAATCGGAAAAGTTCTGGTACAAGCTTGCCAATTATTGCCTCAAAAACTATCAAGGTCTGACTCAAGAACCCAGATTATTTTTGATGCAAAAATCGGCTCGTTTCGAGATTGTACGCGACTGGGAAGCGAGGTTGTTGAAGCGTCCAACAAAATCTAGCGAAATTAGTCAAGAAGACGTTTCAGTTTTGGGAAAATTGGATGTAAATGCGATCGCAGCAACCATCGAAACTGACAGTTGTTATCAGGGTCTACAGCTACCTGAAGATGTAGTTCAAGAACTTTTGAATTTTGCCAGTTCTACAGTCGGCTACATTAACAGAGATGCCAACCGTCCCTGGCGCTGCAAAGGAACAGAAAAAGTCGGTGTGGACTTACCTGAAAATTCCCGCGTTTGCAGCTATATGAGCAACGGAAAACAGTCTTCA
This sequence comes from Microcoleus sp. LEGE 07076, assembly GCF_015207455.1. Taxonomy (GTDB): domain Bacteria; phylum Cyanobacteriota; class Cyanobacteriia; order Cyanobacteriales; family Microcoleaceae; genus Microcoleus. Next base: position 15,473 of record NZ_JADEWV010000008.1, on the reverse strand, counting down.
ACTCTCAAAAAACTGGAAAAAGACCCCGGCATATTGGCTATTGCAACTAAATTTCTAGGTGCCGAAGCAGTACACATGGGAAGCGAAATATCGTGGAGTTTTCCCGTTGCAGCAGGAAGCCATGTTCAGCAGCGGGAAGTAGCCCAAGTATTTCACTACGATTTAGACGACTATCGGTTCATTAAGTTTTTTTTCTACCTTACCGATGTCGATATCTCCAGCGGGCCGCACGCTTACATTCGCGGAACTCACAAGAACAAAAAGTTGCTGCATCAAGTTATAGGTACGCGCTGTGCAGACATCGACGACGAAAAGATTAAAGAATGTTACGGTGCCGAAAATGTGGTAAATGTCTGCGGAAAAGCTGGTTTTGGTTTTGTAGAAAATCCCCTTTGCTTTCACAAGGGAAGTCGGCCGACTGAGAAACCGCGCTTGATGCTGCAAATAGAGTACGCCATTAACGACTACGGCAACATTCACGAGGCGCGGGGTTACTAGCTGTGTAACGCTGGCAAATCGCAGAGTCTTGTTTGTCTATCGAGACTTCTGACGTTAAATTCCGGTTTGAGCTCGGACGATTTATTTGCCAAAACGGCGGCGAATTCGATCGACAAACACATCAACTTCCGGCAACTTCATCTGATTTACAAAAATGGCAAAAACTCCCAACCCGGAAAAACTTGCCACACTCAACTCCACTAATTGAATTACCACACCTTCAGTACCCAAAACTCTTTGACAGCCTTGCAGAGTAGCCAAGGCCACGAAAGCAGTTAGAGAACTCCCAGAAGCTAACCCCAAAAAGGGCAAACTCCACTCCCGCCAAGGCAAGCCGCTCAGCTTTTTGTCTAATAAGTACAAAAGCATAATCATCGAAACTATATTCACTCCTACCGTCGCCAGAACTAATCCGGGTGCCCCGAAAGCTCCTACTAATAAATAATCCAACAATCCGTTCAAAAAAATATTGAGAATACTGATCCGAAAAGGTGTTTGTCCATCTCCCAAAGCGTAAAATACCCGTACCAAAACGTCGCGGCCCAAATACACAAACATTCCAATACTGTAAGCCATCAGTAAGGGCGCGACAAACTGCGAGGCCGATCGATCGAAAGCATAGCGTTCGTAAACAATGCGGACGATGGGTGTAGCCAGCGTCACCATTAAAGCACTCAGCGGCAGCATCGTCAGCCCAGTCAAAATTAAAGATTGACGAATTCTATCTTTTAATTCCAACCAGTCTTTGGGTTCGGTGAGGCGAGAAAAAATCGGCAGAAATGGCACTAAAATTACATTAGAAATGATGCCTAAAGGAGTCATAACTAACAACCCGCTGTAACTCATAGCAGAGGCAGCTTGAGGGATGTAGGATGCGAAAAATAGGTCGGTATAGACATTAATTTGCAGCATTCCTGATGATAAGGTAGCAGGAACCATCACCTTAACTACTTCTTGCACTCCAGGCAGTTTAAAATTCAACCGCAAACGCAATTTTCCCAAGCCGGCGCGCGACTGCGCCGCCAGTTGCACCAACCACTGCAAAACTGCTCCGGCTAAAGTTCCCCAAGCTAACACTAAGCCGCCCATTAGTGCGTATTGTGGCTGAGTTATTTTGTCTCCGAGTTGCAGTGCCAGAATCCCCAAACCGCCAACAAGTGCAACGCTAGAAAATAAAGGACTAATCGAAGGAAGCCAGTACATATCGGCGGCGTTGAGAGTGCCGAAACCAATACCGATCAAGCCTGAAAGTAAGGCCATCGGTGCCATGATCCGAAATTGTTGGACAGCAATTGCTTTGATTTGTAAGCCTTCTGCTGTTCTATTTAATCCCGGTGCTACCAAATCGATCAGCGGATCGGCAAAAATAATTAAAGTAACTGTTACCAACAACAGTATGCCGCCGATTAAGGTGGTGATAGTTTCGACTAAGGGTGCTGCTTCTTTTTTGTCGCGGCGGGCTAAAACGCTGACTATGGCGCTGTGAAATGGCCCGTTGATGCCTCCGAGTAAAATAAATAAGAAACCGGGGATGACGTAGGCGTAGTTGTAGGCATCGACGGCGACACCGACTCCAAAGGCTGCGGCGATCGCAATTTGGCGCACCAACCCGAAGACTTTGCTAATCAGAGTGGCGACTGCGACAATGCCGGCAATCCCCGCTAGGGAACGAGAGGGCTTCTGCGGTTCAGACACAAATAGTTACAAACGCTAGTGCTAAAAGGCTTCACTAAGTTTAATAGCGAATCGGGAAAATCATAGCATGAATTCAGAAAACTTCTATTCCGAATTGCCTTTACTGGACAATTTTATCAAGATTACAGATTTGGATAATTTTGTTGACGTACCTGATGATTGGTACATTATTGTCACAGATATTCGCGGTTCTACAAAAGCGATTGAAGCTGGGAAATACAAAGAAGTTAACTTATTGGGGGCTTGTTCGATCGTTGCGGTTTTGAATGCAGCAGCCCCAATTGAAATTCCATTTGTCTTCGGTGGCGACGGCGCTTCTCTGTTGATGGGCCCATCGCTTTTACCCGCTGCTAAAATTGCTTTGCTTGCCATTCAACAATTGGCTAAAAGTGAATTTGATATGGATTTGCGAGTTGGGGCTGTGCCGGTTAAAGTTGTGGTAGCAGCTAATTTTTCGGTTAAAATAGCTAAGTTTAAAGTTTCGGATAATTACAGCCAAGCTGTTTTTGTTGGCGGCGGCTTAACCCGTGCTACTGAGCTTATTAAAGACCCTGTTGCTGGTCAACTTTACACTTTTACAAAAAATAAGGGTGTTTCTGCAACAGCCGATTTTTCGGGATTGGAGTGCCGGTGGCAGGATATTCCGAGCAAGTACGGGGAAATAGTAACGCTGCTGGTAATGGTGCGAGAAGATTTTGGTCAGCAGAGCCATCAATTCTATAGAAAAATCATCAAAAAAATTGAATATATTTATGGAAAAGAAAATTCTTTAAATCCGATCGATCGGGAAAATCTAAAATTGACATTGAATAGCACAAAGCTGATTAAAGAAACTTTAGTGAGGGCGAGCAATGCTAGTTGGTTAGACCGCCAGTTATATTTATCAAAAATACAGTTAGAGACGGCGGTTGGTTCGCTGCTAATGAATTTGAAAGTTAAGACAGAAGAGTTAGATTGGGGAGTTTATAAAGATATTGCGATCGCAGCTACGGATTACCGCAAATTTGATGATATGTTGAGAATGGTAATTGCGGGCAATGAATGGCGGCGAAAAAAATTGACTGCGTACTTGGAAAGGAATTACCGAGAAGGCAAGCTGGTTTATGGTTTGCACGTTACTGACAGGGCGTTGATGACTTGTTTGGTGTTTGAACGCAACGGCCAGCAAGTGCATTTTATAGACGGTGCTGATGGTGGTTATGCTTTAGCGGCGAAGGATATGAAAAAAAGAATGCAGGACTAAAGTCTTTACTACAAATCTTTTATGCTATGATATTTCAATCTAAAATCTAAAATCTAAAATCTAAAATCTAAAATCGCATGAGTGTGCTGAAACTTTATCACAATCCGCTCTCTACTAACTCTCGTCGCGTTTGGATTGTTTTGCTGGAAAAAGAGATTGAGTTTGAATTAGTGCCGCTCAAATTAAACGGAGATCAATTTCAACCAGATTTTTTGGCAATTAGTTTTTTTCATCACGTGCCTGTTTTAGCTGATGCTGATTTTCACATTATAGAAACTCTGGCAATTCTTGATTATCTCGAAGCTAAGTATCCCGCGCCCGCACTGCTACCGGAGGATGCTCGGGATTTGGCGATCGCCCGCATGGTACAAATGGTCGCAGTCAACGAATTGTCACCCGCAATGAGTCCTTTGGTACGCCAGACTTTCGGCGGCGCAGGAGACCCCGAGAAGCTGGAAAAACGTCGGCTGCAAGTGGCGGCGGTACTGAGGTTTTTTGAGGGTTTGTTGGGCGATTCCCTACGGGATAGCTTCGCTTCACGACCTTTTTTTGGCAGCAGCGCGATGACCCTCGCAGATGTTGTGGCGGGCGTTTCCGTGACTTGGCTGCCCGAACTAGGCGTGTCTTTGGACGATTACCCCAAATTGCAGGCTTGGTCGGAACGCTTAAATTCCCGCCTTTCTTGGCAACAAACGCAAGCCAGTCCCGAACTGGTGGAAGCTTTTAAAGTGCAGATGAAACAGTTGATGAAACCTCAGCAAGGTTAGTTTGTGCAGAGATTTATTGCCGGAAATTTTGATTGATAATGCAGCCGCAGATGTGAGGCGGATAAACACAGATTAACGCAGATGTAATTCAAGATAAGTTTCATTTGTTGTAGCAGGTTTAATGGTCGATGATATCGTTTTCGGTAGCATCGGGATGATTTAACCACAGAGAACACAGAGTACGCAGAGGGAGAGAATATATATCTGAATCATTCCGCTGTTACCGGATTTGATATGACTAATGACTAATGACCAATGACCAATGACTAATGACTAATGACTAACTTAATTTACAAATATCCGCCTTTATTACCAGGCACTTTAATCAAGCGGTACAAGCGATTTTTTGCCGAAATCGAACTAGATTCGGGAGAAATTATCACCGCGCACTGTCCGAATACTGGCCCGATGACTGGTGTTTTGATTCCGGGTAATCCTGTCCTAGTATCTGCTAGCGACAATCCCAAACGCAAGTTGGCTTATACTTGGGAATTAATTAAGGTTTGCGATACTGTACCTGTTTGGGTGGGAGTTAATACTGGGCTGCCAAATCGAGCGATTAAATTAGCTTTGGAGTTGCGATTGTTTCCTGAGTTGGGCAATTACAGTTTAATTCAGCCGGAGGTTGTTTACGGTATCGATAAAAAAAGTCGTGTTGATTTTTGGCTGACTGGTGAGGAAAAACCGATTTTTATGGAAGTTAAAAATACAACTTGGGTCAAAGATACATTAGCTCTATTTCCTGATACAGTGACGGAGAGGGGACAGAAACATTTGAGAGAGTTGATCGATGTGGTGCGGCAGGGTTCGAGGGCTGTAATGCTGTATTTTATTAATCGGGGAGATTGTACGGATTTTGCTCCGGGAGATAGTGCCGATCGCCTTTACGGACAATTGTTCAGACAGGCCATGAGTGAAGGTGTGGAAGTTTTGCCTTGTCGGTTTGATGTGACGCCGGAAGGTGTGCGCTATTTGGGCTTAGCAAAACTGGATCTAGGGGAATAGCACCAGAATGATAGAGGAGACGGCAATGCCGTGTCCCTACCCAAAATAATATTGTAGGGAGACGGCATTGCCGTGTCCTAATTTCGACAATACTAATGATTGGCGATGCCCAATGCCCAATGCCCTATGCCCTATACCCAATTCCCAATTCCCAATATTCTAACGACTTTCCCGTGAAAGATTAATTAAATCTTTAGTCCTCTGTTCAGTCATCCGAATCAAAGATAGTTGAGTGCTACCATTAGACAAAGAACTTTCAAACTTGCTGTTAGCATCGCGAAAAACAATCCACGCTCTTTGTGCTATCTTGAGTTGAGATTGACGGGATGCAGGAAGAGTGCCCATCGTATTTTGATATACTTGATTTAATTTGCGATCGACTGTTTGATAGTTACTACCATTCGGCTGTGGCATCTGGTTTTGTTCATAACTGTTCAATTCTGAGATCCGCTTTTTAGTCGTATCTTGCAGACAGTTATTGAAAATTAACGGTGCCATTGTGCCACCTTCAACTTCACTTTTGGCAAATTTGCAATTGCCATCGCGAAAGGAAATCCACGCTCTTTGTGCTACAATCAATTGTTGGCGACGATTAGCTGAAAGTTGGTCGCGAACTTGATTGTAAACTTGGTTGAGTTGTTTGTCTTCCTGCTGATAGTCTACTCCCGAACAAATGTTTAACTCGGTTTGAGTTTGGGGATTTTTGCAATTAGGTTGCTGTGTTACATAGGTTTCAGGGAAATTGGTGTGATTCGTGGCGATCGCACTTGTTGCACTCAAACCAATAAATGTTGCTAAACTGAGGCTGGTTCCCAATAACAATTTTGGCAAGTTCATATAAAATCCTCTAATTTCAGACATAAGGGAGACTACACAAGCATCTACACTCAAACCGGATACTTGCTATTTCTTTAACTTGTATCCTCGGCAACATGGAATGTTTCGCTTACAATTACACTATGTAGCATCTAATCAAAAAAGGCGATCGCACTATGGGAATGACCATCACTGAAAAAATCTTGGCCAAAGCATCAAGCCGCACCAAAGTAGAGCCCGGAGACAACATTTGGGTAAAAACAGACGTGTTGATGACCCACGATGTCTGCGGGCCAGGGACGATCGGCGTTTTCAAACGCGAATTCGGCGAGAATGCTAAAGTCTGGAATCCAGACAAAATCGTCCTAATTCCGGATCACTACATTTTCACCAACGACGAACTGGCTAACCGCAACGTCGATATTCTCCGCGATTTTGCCGCAGAACAAGGGATCAAATACTTTTACGACATCACGGATCGATCGAACTTCAAAGCCAACCCCGACTACAAAGGTGTTTGTCACATCGCCCTCGCCCAAGAAGGCCACACGCGCCCCGGCGAAGTGCTTTTCGGCACAGATTCCCACACTTGTAATGCCGGCGCTTTCGGACAATTTGCCACAGGTATCGGCAATACGGACGCGGCATTTATCATGGGAACCGGCAAATTGTTGATTAAAGTGCCGGCGACGATGCGCTTTGTACTCAACGGCGAATTGCCAGATTACTTGTTAGCAAAAGATTTGATTTTACAAATTATTGGCGATATCAGCGTCGCCGGTGCTAACTACCGGACAATGGAATTTGCCGGCGATACAGTCGAACGTTTGACGATGGAAGAACGGATGACGCTGTGCAATATGGTAATCGAAGCTGGGGGCAAAAACGGCACGGTTGCGCCAGACAAAACTACGTTTGATTACGTTAATCCCCGGACTAATGTGCCGTTTGAGGCATTTTACACTGATGACGATGCTAGATTTTATAGCGATCGCACCTACGATGTCAGCAAATTAGAACCAGTCGTCGCCAAACCCCACTCTCCCGACAACCGCGACTTAGCCCGCAACTGTCGCGATGTCAAGATCGATCGAGTTTACATCGGTTCCTGCACCGGCGGCAAAACCTCCGACTTTCTAAGTGCAGCCCGCATTCTCAAAGGAAATCAAGTCAAAGTTCCGACATATTTAGTACCAGCAACTCAGAAAGTTTACGAAGATTTGTTTGTCACAAAATACGACGGTCAAACCATGTCAGAAATCTTCTTAGCCGCCGGCTGCATCGAACCCGCAGCACCTTCTTGCGCCGCTTGTTTGGGCGGGCCGAAAGACACCTTTGGGCGGATGAACGAACCAGAAATTTGCGTGTCTACAACTAACCGCAATTTCCCCGGCCGCATGGGGAACAAACAAGCGCAAGTTTATCTCGCTTCGCCTTATACGGCGGCGGCTTCGGCGCTGACTGGGTATGTCACCGATCCGCGCGAATTCCTGTGTTAGAAAGTAGTTGATGTCATATCAAGTCCGGTCGATTGCACGTAATATGGTAGGGGTTCCCCTCCCCAAAAATATCTGCCAATAAATGACAATCTCAAAAACCCGCCCCGACTTTTAATCCGGGTCGCTCGACCGGACTTGATTCGACAACTTCAGAAACCAGGTTTATCGATCGCACAAATTGAAAAAATTGCTAGTATTTGGTAAATCTGCCCGATGATTACGATCGTAATGGGAGTCTCCGGTTCGGGAAAAACTACTGTTGGCAAGTTGCTGGCGCAATCTCTCAATTGGGATTTCATCGATGCCGACGATTTTCACCCCGCAGCCAACATCGAAAAAATGAGTTTGGGCATTCCTTTAGAAGATGCCGATCGCATTCCGTGGCTTTTGCAACTGCAAAGTGAAATAGACACCTGGTTATTAGAAAATAAAAATGTTGTGTTGGCTTGTTCTGCTTTAAAAACATCTTACCGCGAAATGCTCTACCGAGACCAGCAGCGGATCAAAATAGTTTATCTCAAAGCTTCTTTTGAACTCTTAACAGCCAGGTTACAAACTCGCCAAAATCATTATATGAAAGCAGACTTGCTGTCAAGTCAGTTAGACACTCTCGAAGAACCCGAAGATGCAATTATTATAGATGCTTCGCAGCCACTAGAGGTAATGGTGCGTCAGATTGAAAATCATCTAGTTGGGGGTTAATTTCCTACAAAAAACAGGTTCGTAGTGAGGAATGCGAGTCCGCATCAAGAAGGACTCGCATTCCTCACTACGAACCTATTGATGTTTGGCGTGCTAATTTTTGTACAAATATAAGAAAGCTTCTACTTCAGGGGCGGTTGGTTGAGCTGTAATTGCTCCGGGTTTCATCACACTCATCGCACCCACCGCGCTCGCATAGGTGACAATTTTTGGGATTATTTCTGGATCTGCTAAATTTTTAATTCGATGCTTGCACAACTGTCGCACAAAACCTGCCAAAAATGCGTCGCCGGCCCCTGTTGTATCCTCAACATCTACTTTAAATGCGGGAATTTTTCCTTCATTTTCCGAGATACAATAGGCGCAACCTTTCTCGCCCCCAGTCACCAAAACACCTTCTACAGAATCGAGGCGGTAGGTAATAGCTCCAGCGTCGGTAGTTCCAAATAACCATTCGGCTTCTTCGTCAGATAACTTGAGAAAATCAACTTTTTTTAATAGTTTTATAATGCGCGCTTTTGCTTCGTCTGGATTTGCCCAAAACACTGGACGCCAATTGATGTCAACTATAATTGTAACGTCGTAAACTTCTGCTAGTTCGATCGCTCTTTCTATAGCCTTTCGACTTTCAGCATAAGCTAATTCTAAAGTGCCTAGCACTAAAAACTCAGCATTTTGAAACAGTACCTCGGGTATTTGGGCGGCCTGGAGGCGGGTGTCGGCAAACTCCGCAGTATCCAATTTACCAAAACCTGCAAAAGATCGATCGCCCGCTTCATTTCGCAATACATAAACTTGCCGTGTCGGTGCTGTGGGATGCTGCTGAACTCCTGTAGTGTCAACACCTACTTCTTGCAATACCTGCACTAGGGAATTCCCCAATTCATCCCCACCCACAGCACCGATAAATCCCGCCGCCGTCCCCAATTTAACCAAAGCACAGGCAACATTAGCAGGAGCACCGCCGGGATATGCCGTCCAAGATTCTACCTCTTCGAGAGATACTTTTGTTTGGTCTGCTAAACAATCAAATAAAATTTCACCCAGACACAAAACGCGAGGATAAGTCATATCAATTGTAGGTTGGATATATAGCCTTTCGAGCTCTCATATGAGGTACCGCTGGGCATAAAGTATATGCCATAGGGCATACCTCACAACGCTTGATAACCGCTATAATTTGAGATTTTAGAACGCCTGCAGACAAGTCAATAATTATTTTTAACCCATCCCAGAAAAATTGCCAGCTATTTTTAAATGGCTGCTCCTATAATATCAGACTTGCTGATACTGGCAGTTACCCGTCTACGCACAAGTACAGTGTACGGGTAACTGCCAGTTTTAGGTGCAAACATCTGCGGGTTTTTGATCCCGGATCTCAGGTGCGCGCCCTTCCAGCAAGCATCCGCCACCCGACGCGCCAGCAGTACAAGTGTCTGCGCGTCTTGCTGTGTCAGCGCTGGGTTTGCACGTCTTGCTGCGATTTTGCAAGCGAGTGGGTGCCTTCTGGGCGCAAAGCAAGCTGCAGCAAATTTAATTTTCTCTTCATACTCGATCGCTCATCCTCTAGAATTGTAGATAGGTACATATGCACACATAGGAAAAATTTATGAGCGGGAGCGTCTCCGGGAGCCCTGTCACCCTGTCGGACAGAGAATTGCAAGTGGTAGAGTTAGTAGCAGCAGGATTGACCAATGAGAAAATCGCTGAAAAGTTAGAGATTAGCAAGCGTACTGTTGACAACCACATTAGCAATATCTTGAACAAGACGCACGCTGACAATCGAGTTACGCTGGTACGTTGGGCTTTGCAGTGGGGGAAGGTATGTTTGGACAATATTAATTGCTGCCCTCTACCGCGGCAGATCGATAAAGAAGTATCTTAAATAGGGATTATGGTTGGGGACAGGCAAAGAAATGATGCAAACGGCACAAGAAAAACAACTCCGCTATCAAATTAAATGCTCGGGATTGCCGCTGGCGGTATATCGCGAAGTGGCAGCCCATTTGCGTCAAGTTAAAGGAGTGGAAATTGGTTTAATTCCGCAGCAGTTGCAGCGGTTTGATTACTGCGACAGCCAAGTTGGGGGCTTGTGGATACACTATCCTGAAGGGTTCGATTTGGTCGATCGCCAGCGGGTCGATCGCATTTTGGCTTATTATGGCGATCGTTACGGAGCTTGGGAATTATTAAGTCAGTAGTTATTGGGAATTGTTGACTGTTGACTGTTGACTGTTGACTGTTGACTGTTGACTGTTAACTGTTGACTGTTAACTAACCACTAATAACTAATAACTAATAACTAATAACAACTAACAACTGCCAACTGAAAACTGACTAAAAAAATGAGTGCAATTAAAACTTTACCGGGAACGCGGGATATTTTGCCCGACGAAATTCGCTATTGGCAAAATGTCGAAGAAATCGCTAGAACTATCTTAAAAAAAGCAGCTTATCGAGAAATTCGCACGCCTATTTTTGAACAAACATCTTTATTTGAACGCGGCATCGGCGAAGCTACCGATGTCGTGGGCAAAGAAATGTACACTTTTAAAGATAAGGGCGATCGATCGACAACTTTGCGCCCAGAAGGCACCGCCGGAGTAGTGCGAGCTTTTATTCAACACAGTTTGTACGCCGCTGGAGACGTGCAGCGCCTATGGTATACTGGGCCGATGTTTCGCTACGAACGCGCCCAAGAAGGCAGACAGCGGCAGTTCAATCAAATTGGCGTGGAAGTCTTGGGGAGTGCGAATCCTCGTGCGGATGTGGAAGTAATTGCGATCGCCTGCGACATCCTGCAAGCGATCGGTTTAACCAATTTGCGACTCGATATTAACTCTGTCGGAAACAAGCAAGACAGACAAAATTACCGACAAGCATTAATCGATTATTTTACACCGCACAAAGAGGAATTAGATGCCGATTCTCAAGACCGTTTGAATCGCAATCCGCTGCGGATTTTGGATAGTAAAAATGAGCGCACTCAAGAAATTGTCAAAGGCGCGCCGAGTATTTTAGAATATTTGGGCGATGAATCGCGAGGTCACTTCGAGCGAGTCCAGCAAATGCTCACAGATTTAGGAATTAGCTATCAGTTAAATCCCAGATTAGTGCGCGGTTTAGACTACTATACCTACACCGCCTTTGAAATTATCTCCGACGATTTGGGAGCGCAAGCAACAGTCTGCGGTGGCGGCCGCTACGACGGTTTAGTTAAGGAATTGGGTGGCCCGGATACGGCCGCAGTCGGTTGGGCGATGGGTGTAGAACGGTTGATTATCCTGTTGCAAAAGTTGCAACCTTTACCCGCGCAGAAGTTAGATTTCTATTTGGTATCTAGGGGCGAACAAGCCGAACAGCAATCAATCTTGTTAGCGCAAAAATTGCGGGGTGCTGGGTTTAGTGTCGAGATAGATTTGAGCGGCAGTGCGTTCGGAAAACAGTTTAAAAGAGCCGACAGAAGCGGTGCTGTTGGGTGTTTGGTTTTGGGTGATGCGGAAGCTGAAAATGAGACTGTACAATTGAAGTGGTTGGCGAGTGGCGAACAAAGTGCGATCGCCCAATCGGAACTACTAGCAATGACCACCGAACTACAGCAGAAAATTAACAACCCTTAGAACGATCGCTTGTAGCCGAGTCTAGATCCCCCTCGCATCCCCCTTAATAAGGGGGACTTTGACGGCACTCTTGTCCCCCCTGATTGAGAAGGGCTTTGATGGCACTCTTGTCCCCCCCTTATTAAGGGGGGCTAGGGGGGATCTAGACTTCGATACAAACAAAAGAAACGATCGGTTTCCTCGTTCCTCGTTACCAGGCTCAGCCCGGTAACGCAGATCCAAAGGCTCTGCCTCGCAATTAACATTAATCCCCAAAACCAAAAGATATAATAAAAAAATCAACCCATACAATATCTGATAAACTATGTCTGTAGCAACTAAAAACCCTGAAACAAAACTCACAATCACATGGCCGCTACTCCCAGAAGATTTTCAATTACCAGATGACCCCGTGGAAGACGAAAGCCAACCATTATTAGCCTCCGCTTTGCGCCAACCGCTAACAGCATTTCCCGAATTAATGCGGGATGCCTTAATTGTTTCCAACTTTGCCCTTTGTGCCGGAATTAGTTTCCCATCCTCCACCAGTGACGAACAGCGCATTATCTGCAAAGCACCCGATTGGATGTACGTAAAACCAGTAAATCCCAAAAATGTCTCGCAAGTCCGCCGCAGTTACACGCCGCACACCGAAGGAACCATCCCGCAAATCGTGATGGAATTCCTCTCAGAAACCTACGGGGAAGAATACTCTGTTGAGTTTACCTCGCGGGTGGGAAAGTGGTATTTTTACGAGCAAGTAATCAAAGTCCCCAGGTACGTTATTTTTCGAGCAACTACCGCTCATTTAGAAGTTTACGCTTTAGAATCGGAGCGTTATCAACTAGAAAAACCAGATGATAACGGACGTTTTTGGATACCTGGATTAAACTTGTTTTTGGGTATTTGGGAAGGTAGCCACGAATCTAGAACTGGTTATTGGCTGAGGTGGTGGAATTCTGAAGGCGAGTTATTGTTATGGTCGGAGGAGCGGGCTGAGCAAGAACGGCAACGGGCCGATCGCGAAAGACTCCGCGCTGAAAGATTAGCCGAAAAACTGCGTCAAATGGCGATCGAGTTAGATGACGAAGAGTGAAATTATCAAAATATAGTCAAATTTGACTATATTTTGGTATAATTGCTATCTTGTGGTCGGCATTCCGCCAGCCATTGTCCTACTGCGAACTAATATGTTAATCGAACGTCTCAAGCCCATCTCCTGGAAAACCAAACCGCGACTCATATCATTATTTTCAGGTTGCGGCGGCATGGACTTGCCATTCCACAAAGCGGGGTTTGAAGTAGTTTGGGCGATCGACTCCAATCAACACGCCTGCAAAACATTCAGCCGAAACATTGCTGATGTCATCGTCAACGACAGCATAGAAAATATAGACATTGCACAAGTTCCCAAAGCAGAAATATGTATAGGAGGGTTTCCTTGTCAAGACTTTTCTCTGATTTGGAAACGTCCCGGACTGGAAGGAACCAGAGGCAATTTATACACATACTTTCTCGATTTTGTCAACAAGAAAAAGCCCAAAGCTTTTGTAGCAGAAAATGTCAAAGGCTTATTAAGCGCCAATAATTATCAAGCAATCAAACAAATAATTTCTGATTTTGAAAGTATCGCTCCCGGCTACTTAGTCAAACCTAAACTCTACAACTTTGCTGATTACGGAGTTCCCCAATTTCGCCAAAGAGTGTTATTAGTTGGCATTCGGATGGATACAGGATTTAACTTTGTGCATCCTCAGCCAAAATACGGTATAAATCGCCAAAATCCTTATCGCACAGCAGGTGAAGCACTCAAAAATGTGGAAAAGGTGGAATATAATCAGGAACATCAGAAAATTCAGCCTCGAACCATTGAAATTTTGAGTCGAATTAAACCGGGAGGAAATTTTACTGATATTCCCAAGGATAGTCCATATTATGTAAAAGGCATGATCAGTCACGTTTATCGGCGAATTCATCCAGATAAACCCTGTGCTACAATTATTGCTGGTGGTGGTGGTGGTACTTGGGGATATCATTATCCCGAACCGCGTTCATTGACAAATCGGGAAAGAGCTAGGTTGCAAAGTTTTCCGGATAATTTTGTTTTTGAAGGTTCTATTACTGAAGTAAGAAGACAAATTGGCAATGCAGTTCCGCCAGATGGAATAGTTGACGTGGTTGAATCTCTAATTCCGCTATTTAAAGGAGATTATCCGAAAGTAAATTTATATACGTTAAATCAAAAGTTGCAAATGATGTCAATTAAGGAACGATTAGAACACGCAGAATTAGAGGCTTCACAACAGCAATTACAATTAACATTTACTTTTTAGTGAGGTAACTTAATGTCCATACCTGCCCTAACTCCCGCAACGCCCTATGTGGATATATCTTTATCCAGGGTTGATGCTCAGCAAAAGTCCAATCTCAATACTTTTTTCGGAAAAGGAAGAGAAAGTAAATCTACGGGGAAGATTATCCCTAGAGACTGGTATGAAGTTGAGATTATAGTAGATACAGGAACAACAAATAATCCTGTTTATCCCCAGGGGGATTTTACAGCCCATACTGATGATGGTTCAAAATTTCCCTGTCGCACTCAAGGGGATAATTACAAAAACCTTAGATCCAAGGAGGACTTAAAAATTCTAGGTCGCTGGATCAAAGGTAAGTTAGAACAAAGTGGTGCATTGAATAAATTTGATCCTGTCACGAGCCAGACATTGCAAAATTATGGCAGGGACTATATCCGTCTATATAAATTGTCCGATTCTGACTATTACTTAGAATTTTAGATCGAGAGCGCTCGCTCTCGATCTAAAAACTAAAAAATTAAAGTATATCAGGAGCGAAAGTCAATGATCGAGTTTGACATAGGTTACTACACCGATTTTAAATTGCCCAACAATTCCGATATTCCTGAGCAATTACAGCAAACACTTCGCACGGTTTGGGAAAGAAAGTATCGTGATTTATACGAAACAGGTGGAAACAGCGATGTAGAAGAAGCTTTTGTAGAAGTAATGACAGCATTTGGAATGCCTCACGATCCAATATCCCATCAGCGATATGTCTACATCGCTTATGGAATAGCATTAGCAGCTAAACCGACTATTAAACATTACTTTCCTGAAGAACACAAGGCTGATATCATTCAAGGAATTGTATCTTGTTGGCTAAAAGATGGCGGTGAAATTCCCGAAACTTGGGCTGATACCTTGTTTCCTAATATCAACAAAATTGGAAAATATCAAGCTACTGACGAAGCTTATAATATTTTCTACGGCTTGATGCAAACACTCAACACCAAAACAGCCTATAATGCCATCTTAGATATTATGTATGATGCCATTACCGGCGATCCAATTTCTGGTTTTACTGAAGCCAGACGAGATATGTTTAATTGGTGGTTGATTGAGGTAATTCCTGCTGCCTATTGTTTACAGCTACCATCTACTTTATATTCTGGTAAATGGGATTTTCCGCCGTTGAGTCAGTGCGCTTAATTAATGACCGAACGTTGAGTCAGTGCGGTTAAGTAATGAGCGAAGTAATATGTGGAAATTCAGCTTTTAATCATCAATCAGGCACCATCAAACCCTTCAATATTCTCCCCTTCCCCTCCTCCCTCAAGCCCTTAGACTGCACC
>NZ_JADEWV010000111.1 GCF_015207455.1 Microcoleus sp. LEGE 07076 | reverse complement strand
ACCCAAGCCCGCCGCCAAACCGTCGCCCTCGCCTCAACCGAAACCATCCGCCGAAGAGTCTCCTTCTGCCGCGCCTTCTGCCGCGCCCGAAGTGGCCCCGGAAGCCTCTCCCGCTCCAGAAGCTGCACCTTCTGTGGCCCCGGAAGCCTCTCCCGTTCCCGAAGCTGCGCCTTCTGTGGCCCCGGAAGCCTCTCCCGCTCCAGAAGCTGCGCCTTCTGTGGCTCCTAAAGTGTCTCCTGCTCCAGAAGCTGCGCCTTCTGTGGCTCCTAAAGTGTCTCCTGCTCCAGAAGCTGCGCCTTCTGTGGCTCCTAAAGTGTCTCCTGCTCCAGAAGCTGCGCCTTCTGTGGCTCCTAAAGTGTCTCCCGCTCCAGAAGCTGCACCCTAAAATTAATTGGCTATTGGTAATTGGTAATTGGCAATTGGGAATCGGGAATTGGTAATATCCAATTTGCTTGTTTCACTATGGTGAGTTAGTAGTTCGTAGGGTGCGTCAACTTCGATGATATTTGTTGGTTCTCAAACCAATTTCTATTTGCTGGCGCGCCCTAGTTTTTAAAGTGGGAATGAGCTTGTTTCTTGTCCGCTAGAGCCGGACTTTTGAGGACTGAAGTCCTCACTACAAATATGGACTTTTGAGGACTCAAGTCCTGACTAAAAACCTAATTGCCGATTCCCTTTAATATCGTTTCCGGTTGCATCGGTATTGTTTAACTGTTCAAACTGTCAAATATTAACTGTTATCAAAAGTGCAACCGGATCTCGTATAATCTCTCAATTGTATTGAATCTTGTACATTTGGAATAAGTCGCCACTTTGCTTTTTTACTACTTTAGCGCCCGCAGATTTTATCAGTTTTTCCCAGTCTTCTATTGTCTCTAAAAATACTTCCCCTGCTCGATAAGTTTCCAAAATTGCCCAGTCTTCTGCTAGAGGTGCATTGGGGTTGAGGACATCGAATACAAAATGACCGCCCGGTTTTAGTACCCGCTTTACTTCTCCCATGACAATATTCCAATAGTCTATGGGGTAGTAACAGCTAAAGCCTGTGGCCAAGCATAAATCAAACTGATCTTCTTCGTAATTTAATTTGTGGGCGGGGGCTAATTCTACTCCTTTGAACAGTTTGGAATTGAGCTGAGGGCCGCGGGCTTTTAATGCGTCTCGGGCGCTACTGCTGATTTCTTGACCGTAGAAATATGCTTCCCACTCCCGCCAAGGGTAGATCAGAAAGCTGACTCCGCAGCCAATGTCTAAACAGTGCTGGTTTTTTTGGGGTTTGGCAATTTTCCAGAAGGGGGAAACTGTTTTTGCTTGGAGTGTTCCGGCTACTGATTCTAGGAAAATCGGCATGGCTTCGACTTCTTCGGGTAGGGCGAATACTTCTCCTCGATATTCGCGATCGAACCGAGATGCCACCTGCGATAGTAAAATTGGCCAGTTGTGTGATTTTTCTTTGGCAAACCAAGTCTGTTCTTCGCCTGCAATTGGGCGATTCTCTTCGGGATAGCTTCGCTTCGCGGATTTTTTAGACATTCTTGAATTACCTTCTAGAGCCTTTAAGTGCTTTTGTAAAGTTTTGACGGTAAGGCTTATTAAAAATTAACGCCGGCCACAGCAGCGAGAGTTTGAGGCGATTTGCAAAACTTCTGTCGAAGTTAGTGCGATCGAAACCATTCCAAAATTTCCAAATTCCGCCGCCGTAAGCGACTAGCAAGACTAATCCAATTAACGGTTCCATCAAATAACCCCCTAAGCGACTGATTGGATTTTGAGTCAGCGAGCCTGCGTCGCTACTCTATAATCTATCATTTATTCAGACGCCTTGGAGTACGGATACCTGCTGCAATTCCACCTTTAGCTAGAGACTTAAAAATCCCCGCTGGCGGCAGACTTAAAAAGATAGCAGAAGGCAGAAGGCAGAAGAAAGAAGGAAAAAGGAACAAGCAACAGTCAGTAAGGGTTTGGGCAATTAAGAAGGTCATCGCAGTCCGGTTTTTGTTGCTGTAACAGCCAGGAAATAGCTTCCTGGGTGCAAGCAAGGACTTGTCAAAAGTGGATGATTCTCAGGACTTAGGCAATATCCTCTACAAGTCCGATCGCTCGCGCACAATGTCTCCGGTCCCGCCTAAAAACGGATACAAGCCCCGACTCCTGTGGCGGAGAGTCAAAAATTTAGACTTTTGTTGAAGCTGCCAGATTCACGGCGCTGCAAGTAAATCTTTAATGCGACAATCTCAAATCGAGTGACGCGACAAATCGTAATGCTGTTGAAATCGGTTGCTGTTGGGGGACGACCTCGCTTTTGGGGATTTTTAAAGATGTGCAACTACTCAAAAGATAATTAACCGAGAACCGATCGCCGTGCTGCACAAGTTACAGCAGGCAAACTTTTTTTAGCGGACAATGACGGTAGACAGCTTTCAAAGCAAGGAGAATTTTATGCGTGCAGTGCTGATGGCTGGAGGGTCGGGAACGAGGCTTAGACCCTTGACGTGCGATTTGCCCAAACCGATGGTGCCGATTCTCAATCGCCCGATCGCAGAACACATTATCAATTTGCTAAAAAGGCATAAGATTACGGAAATTATTGCGACGCTGCACTACCTTCCTGATGTCATGCGCGAATATTTTACGGACGGGGCAGAGTTTGGCGTTGAAATGACTTACGCTGTGGAGGAAGACCAACCGCTGGGTACGGCTGGTTGTGTGAAAAATATTGCGGAATTGCTCGATCGAACTTTTGTGGTGATCAGCGGCGACAGCATCACAGACTTTGACTTAACCGCAGCGATCGAATTTCACCGCAAGCATAAATCCAAAGCCACTTTAGTTTTAACTCGCGTTCCCAACCCGATGGAATTTGGGGTGGTGATTGCTGACGAAAATTACCGGATCAACCGCTTTCTGGAAAAGCCTTCTAGCAGCGAAATTTTTTCCGATACGATCAATACTGGCATCTACATTTTAGAACCCGAAGTCTTGGATTACTTGCCGGCAAATCAGGAAAGCGACTTCTCGAAAGACTTGTTTCCCATGCTGCTCGAAAAAAACGAGCCGATGTACGGTTACATCGCCGAGGGTTACTGGTGCGATGTCGGCCAGCTAGATGTTTACCGGGAATCTCAGTACGATGCGCTGCGGAAAAAAGTCAATCTGGATTTGAGTTACTACAACGAAGTTCGATCGGGAGTTTGGGTAGGTCAAAATACTTTTATTGACGATAGCGCGATCGTTGAAGTACCGGCGATGATCGGCAACAATTGCCGTATCGGAGCCCGAGTTAAAATCGATGCCGGTACAGTGATCGGAGATAACGTGACAGTCGGGGCCGACGCTAACCTCAAACGTCCGATCGTCTGGAACGGAGCAATTATCGGCGAAGACGTTCACGTCAGGGCCTGCGTAATTTGCCGCAGCACCCGGATAGACAGGCGCGCCCACGTCCTCGAAGGTGCTGTCCTCGGTTCGATGTCGGTCGTCGGAGAAGAAGCGCAAATCGGCCCGGGCGTGCGCGTTTGGCCAAGCAAAAATATTGAATCCGGCGCTCTGTTAAATCAAAATTTAATTTGGGGAGAACAAGCTAAGCGGAATTTATTCGGTCAGCGGGGCGTTCAAGGACTGGCAAATGTGGATGTTACTCCGGAATTTGCCGTGAAATTGGGAGCGGCTTACGGCTCGACTTTGAAACCGGGGAGTTCGGTATCGGTTTCTCGCGATCAGCGCAGTATTTCGCGGATGGTTTCGAGGTCTTTGATTGCGGGTTTGATGTCGGTGGGAATTAATGTGGTGAATTTGGAATCGACGGCTATTCCGATCGCGCGCACGGTTACGTCTACGATCTCAATTGCTGGCGGCATTCACGTCCGCATTTCGCCCGATCGTTCCGACCACATTTTAATTGAATTCTTTGATATCAAAGGCATCAATATTACTAAATCGGCTGAGAAAAAAATCGAGGGGGCTTATTTTAAGGAAGATTTGCGGCGAGCTCTAATTCCCGAAATTGGAGAGATGTCGTACTTTAACCAAGCTTTCGACGTTTACAACCGCATTTTTGAGCGGCAGATGAATGTTGAGGCAATTCGCTACAGCAATTCTAAGGTGGTAATCGATTACGTTTACGCAGTTTCTGGAGCAATTCTGCCGCAAATGCTCGCCAAGTTCGGCTGCGATGCGGTGGTACTCAACGCCAGTCTCAAGCAGACTTCTCTGAGCAACGGGGAACGGGAATATTTGCTCGACCAACTCGGCCGGGTGGTGAAAGCACTCAGCGCTAATTTTGGGGTGCAGGTGTCGGCCAACGGCGAACAGCTCATTTTGGTAGACGAGTCTGGGATAGCGATTCGCGGGGAAATGCTGACGGCACTGATGGTGAATTTGATGCTGGCTTCTCATCCCACAGGTACAGTGGTAGTACCGGTGAATGCGTCTTCGGCGGTGGAGGCGATCGCCCGCCGCTATCAAAGCAAGGTAATCCGCACTAAGGCAAACCCAACGGCTTTGATGGAGGCCGCTAACAGGAACCCGAATGTGGTTTTGGGCGGTAGCGGCAGTATGGGTTTTATTTTCCCGCAGTTGCATCCGGGGTTTGACGGAATGTTCTGCATTGCTAAAGTGATAGAAATGATGACGGTTCAGGAGCGATCGCTCGGACAGATCAAGGCCGAACTTCCCCGCGTCACCCACCGCAGTTACAGTGTCCGCTGTCCTTGGACGGTAAAAGGTTCGCTAATGCGGTATTTGGTAGAAACTCATGCGCCCGATCGTTTAGAATTAATAGATGGAGTGAAGATTTTTAACTACAGCGACGACAATTGGGTATTAGTTTTGCCCGATGCTAGCGAACCAACCGTTCATATCTTCGCCAACAGTGAAGACCGAGATTGGGTATCGGAAACTTTGAAGGAGTACCGCGTTCTGGTTAACGATTTTGTCAGTCAAACTGAGGCCGCGGTTCTCCAAGATACATTTGGTAGCGGTAATGAGTAATGAGTCAGTAGTCAGTAGTCAGTAGTCAGTAGTTATTGGTTATTGGTTATTGGTTATTGGTTATTGGTTATTGGTTATTTGTTATTGGTAACAACTGACAACTGACAACTGACAACTGACAACTGACAACTGACAACTGACAACTGACAACTGACAACTGACAACTGACAACTGACAACTGACAACTGACAACTGACAACTGACAACTGACAACTGACTGCTGACAACTGACTGCTGACAACTGACTGCTGACAACTGACTGCTGACAACTGACTGCTGACAACTGACAACTGACAACTGACAACTGACAACTGACAACTGACAACTGACAACTGACAAATTAAGTTATGAATAGCTGCATTTTAATGGCGGAAATAATTCAACAACCGCAACTCCGTTATACTCCAGACAATCAACTTCAAATCGCTGAGATGCTGATTCAGTTTCCCGGCCCAAAACCAGAAGACCCGCCAGAGCATTTGAAGGTGATAGGATGGGGAAATTTGGCTCAAGAAATTCACGAAAAATATCGCGAGGGCGATCGGGTGATTATTGAAGGCCGACTTGGTATGAATACGATCGAAAGAGATGGTATTAAAGAAAAGCGCGCTGAACTGACAGCCCAAAGGATTTACACTGTCGGTGCCGAGGCCGCGAGTGCTGCTCCCGCAACTAGAAATGCCCCTGAACAGGCTCCAATTCGCGACAGCGCCCCGGCGAACGTGCCGAGCAATGTGGTTCCTTTAGGCTCGCGCAACCGCAGTTCTAGCAGCCCTCCAGCGGGCGCTAACCGCCCGTCTAATTCTGATTGGAACTCGCAGCCTTTAAATTACGATTCCGATCGCTCTTCGAGTTCGTCTAACGAACCAGAAAATCCAGATTACGATCCGATTCCGTTTTAAAAATTAGGATGCGTCACTTTACGAGCGAACGCAAAACTTCGCTGTTCGATCGAAAGTGACGCATCTTAATTTAAGAGCGATCGGACTTCAGGAAAAAAAAGGTTCTCAAAAGGTGAGAGTGCGGTAGGAAAACGGATATCGCTTAATGCAGACCGAGAGGATATACTGGTAGATATACAATCTTTTTTAGAGATCGATCGTCAGAATTTTTTTCTTGCTTTTTTCGTCGCGCAGCACTACTGTATTGTAGGGTGATGTATCCGTCCCCAGCGGAATTGGCATCTTAAAGCTGGGACCTTTATGCTTGAGTTCGCCTAAATCAATGCCTTTGGTTATATTGCCATCTGTTGCCAGGTAAGCGGTAAGTTCGCCTTGATAATCTTCAATCACAAAGTCTCTGAAGAAAACGACTTCCCCAGCCTCGACATCGATAGCAAGGATAACAGTACCGCTAAACGTTACGCCTTTTTGTTCTTCATCAACCGTCGCCATTTTAATTTCCGAGGGGTCTTGACCGGACATATCTGCCATAATTTTTTTCTCCTGAGCGGAGCGCAATAAACTAACAAGAATCTTACCTGACTCTGGGGACGATCGCAAAACTCTTAGGACGTATTTCTGCATCTGTCTGGCTTCTCTCTCAGGTTAGAGAAGCCCGCAGTATTGTATTACACCACCAATTCTCTCAATTCTTCACATGATAGGAGATATCTGGCATAATTATCGCTTCACAGGCAGGATGGCTGTTCTTGACTGTCTTTTTGCCAGAGGTCTATGGAAAAGTTGGCGGGGACACAGCATACAAGTTCGATCGCACAATTTCGACTCCAAAAATGCGAGCAAACTCAGCGACAACGATCGCCCGCACGCGATCGACCTCAATTCCCGGTATAAATTGCTCTAAACTGCCAACCGGTCGATCGGGAATCCCACAAGGCACAATTTGCCCAAAACCTGCCAAATCCGGACACACATTTAAAGCAAAACCGTGCATAGTAATCCAGCGGCTGACTTTAATGCCGATCGCCCCCACCTTGCATCCATCCACCCAAACCCCAGTCATTCCCGGCACCCGCGAACCCTTCAAATCCAAAACATCCAACACCCTCAGCAGCACCTCCTCCAACTGTCGCAAATACCAGTGCAAATCCTGCTGATGACGGCGCAAATTTAAAATCGGATAGCCCACCAACTGGCCCGGACAATGGTAAGTCACCTCACCACCCCGCTCAACTCGGTGCAACTCCGGCTGAGTTTCGCTATCAAATTTCAGAAATTCCAACTTCGCGCCCTGTCCCAAAGTATAAACCGGCGGATGTTCCAGCAAAATCAGCACATCAGGCAAATCTGGATTTTCACGGCGTTCTTGCACCAGTTTTTGCTGGATTTCCCAAGCTTGGGAGTAGGGCACTTGTCCCCAATCGAGGAGTAAGCAGGGTTGTGCATTTAGGTGTTGAGGGACAATAGGGGAAAGCATGAAAAAAATCAATAGTGTTTCTACGGAATATTGGCGCAGTTTAAATCAAGAATTGTCAACATATAAAACAAGATTTGAAAGATAAGTGTTTTGTACAATACATAGTGCTACTGTATAAACTATACCCAAGTTAGAGAAGGGAGGGAGCTCTATGAAGCTTGTTATCCAGGGTAAAAATATAGAAATCACCGATGCGATTCGCGAGTACGTCAATCAAAAAGTTGAAAAGGCCGTGAGCCATTTTCAAACTTTGACGACGGAAGTGGACATCCATCTATCGGTGGCTCGTAACCCCAGGATCAATCCTAAGCAGACTGCTGAGGTGACAATTTATGCTAACGGCAGCGTGATTCGGGCTGAGGAAAGCACGGAAAACCTTTATGCCAGCATCGATTTGGTTGCCGACAAGATAGCTCGTCAACTACGGAAATTTAAGGAAAAACGCCACGACAACAAAATCCAGAGTAGTCCCAAAACGGTTGCGGTAGTTGACGAAGATCCTGTAGCAGTTGATTTGATTGGCGATCGAACTCCCGAACTTCCAGCCGAGGTAGTGCGGACTAAGTATTTTGCCATGCCTCCGATGACTGTGCAAGAAGCTTTAGAACAATTGCAAGTTATCGATCACGATTTCTATATGTTCCGCAATGCCGAAACAGGCGAAATTAATGTACTCTACGAACGCAAGAGTCACGGCGGCTATGGAGTGATCCAACCGCGCAACGGCAACGGCAACGGTAATAGCAAAAATGGCAAAACTGCTGAAAGCGCAGCACCTGAAAAATCAGGCGCTGCGAAGGGTTAGATAATTGCTGACTGCTCATTGTTAATGACTGCAATTCCCTAGCAATTAAGGACTAAAGTCCTTACTACAAACCTTTCGTTCGTAGTAAGGACTTCAGTCCTTTCTTGGTTTTTTACAGCAGCAATTTTGAAAATTAGCCCTAGGGTGTGTCGCCATCGAAAATCTCTAAAGAAAGATCGACAATCTGACAGCGACGCACCCCATCAGCCAATACGCTTGGGTTTTAACGATAACCCAAGCGTATTACCCGATCAGGTATATCTCGCGGCTAAATCTCTGGCTGCTTGTCGGTGTTTTTCTACTAAACTCGGCGGCCACATGACTTGTACGTTTTCCATGTGTTTGTTTACCCAGAGGCTGAATTCGTTTAAAGATCGATCGGGCAAATCTATCCAATAATCAACATACAGCAAATCGCCAAAACTATCCCTCGGCCCTTCTTTAATCTTTTGTCGCGGATGTCGCCGATCGCCCTCTAGAATAAATCCTACTACTTTCTCAAAAAATCGCACCTTTACTTTTTGCAACTTCAGCGTTCCCTGCAATTCTGCCTGCTGTTGCTCTGGCTTGCCCAAGAATAGCCCCCAGCCGTTTTTTAACAACTTTTGAGCTATTTTCAGACTTTGTAGCTGTGCGGCTGAACCGCGCCCTTCTGCATCGATAATTTCGCAGTAGTCGGTAAAGCGGTTCACCCGTTCTACGGTTAAATGCCCGTTGTCGCAATATTGGCAAATCAGGTACCAGGCGATGTCGTGATAAATCAGTTGCAGGGGCCAGATTCGCCGGAAACCGAGATGGCTTTTACCGTAATAATTGCTTTGACGGTAAAGTTCGATCGCCTGTCCGCGAACGATTGCTGTTTCTACGATGTCTAATTTTTGGAACAGGTTATGCTGATTGTTTTGGCGATCGATCATTTCGACAGGATCGGTGTAAATAATCGCCCGATTCAGGTGTTCGCGAACGGGATAAAACAATTCGCCTTTGAGTTCGATATCCAATCCGCGCAAAAGTTTAGTGAGTTTTTCACAAATTCTGCGGGCTTGGGGATTTCCCTGATATTTGGCTTGAGATGCTATTGCTTGAAATGCGAATATTAGTTCGTCGCGATTCATTGCGCCGGTACCGAGATAGTAGCCTAAACGATACATTCGTTTATCCAATATTCCGTAGTGTCGCAGAGTTTCTAAGTCTTTGCGAATTGTGGGAGTTGCGGGATAGTTTTCGGGAAATTGGATGTTGAATTCGGCGGCAATTTTCTGCAATTGCGATCGGACTTCTAGCAAAGCGTCGTGATATTTACTGTCGGAGGTTTCGGTATCGGAGTGTCCGATTCCGGGATGGTTTACTAATGTGGCAATTAGGAGCATGATGCGATCGAACGTTAGTCGATCGGCGTAGGGGTGAGGGGTCGGTTTTTTGGCCATGATGGGGGTAAGGTGGGTAAAAGTCAAGGAAAAGCCAATATTGACACAAGAATATATAAATGGCTGGAACTTGTTTTTTGCAGAGTTTTAGGCTTTGCAACAAGTTTGATAAATATTGTGAATCTGAAGACGTGAAGCTGGCTCGGCTGGTATAGTAAGTTCAGTCGTTAGCGGAAGACAGTAATGTCAGAATTCTGGCAAGCCAAGATTTGGGGATTGATGCACGATCCAGTCCTCAAGTCGCTGCATCGAGACATGAGTCGGGAGGGGGGATGGGAACAGTTGCAGTGCATGGAGGGCTGGAAGTCTCCGAAAGAACCCGCAACTCATTCCCAAACCAATTTGAATGGAACTTGGCTGAAGTATGTAGGATTGTGCGATTTGATCGCAGCCGCCAGCGATCGGACTACTGTTGGTAGACTGCCGCCGGAATATAGTGCCGTACTCTATGACAATCAAGGGTTACAGCTACGCCACTTGTTATCGGGAAAAGCACAAACTTTGATTTTAGAACAGTGGCACCACCGGATTATCGATCGCGATCGCACGGAATTTTTAGATTGGGTTGAACAAACTGCACTCGATCCTATTAAAAAATGGAAAGATCCGCAAAAAGTATTTTGGTGGTTGTGGCGGTGCTATACACAGGCAATTTCTACCTCTTTGGGAGCAGCAAAAGATGAGCCGTGCATTCATTTATTGCCCGCAGAAACGCGCATTCCCGATGCTTCTTTATGGAGTCATGTTACTATGACTTCTGCCTTAGCTGGAGGATTAGCAGGGTATTCCGACAATCCAGAAGATTATCCGAAAAAAGGCGATCGCAATTGGGCGCGATCGCGCCCTTATGTCGCTACTTTCAGCTTTACCCCCGTACAAGAATTAATCAAATCCAGCCGCAAAATGCGAGATTTTTGGGCTGGTTCCTGGCTGCTACACTATCTTTCTGCCAAAGTTTGTTGGGCGATCGCCCAGAAATACGGCCCCGATACTCTGCTTTACCCTTGTTTGTACGCCCAACCCCTAATTGACCATTGGCTATTACAAAAATATCCCGATTTTCAAGAGTGGATTAAACAGCCGCCCCAGTCAGTTTGGGAACAACAATTACTCACAGCAGGATTTCCCAATGTCTTAGTAATGATCTTGCCTAATAATGGTCAAGGTGCAGAAGCAACCAGCGGCAATCCAGTCCGCGCAGCGATGGCTTATGCCGAAGCAACGCTGCACCAAGAATGGAAAAATATCGGGCAAAAAGTATTAGCTTTCCTGCAAGCAGACAAAACAGAAGGCGGCGAACAGTGGCGCAATATCAACTCCCAAACTTGGGAGGGGTGGTTAAAAACACAGTGGCAGACATACTGGACAGCAGTGCCGATCGGTTCTTCCGATGCTGAATTGCATCATTCCCCCCGCAAAGAAACTGAGTACAAAGCATGGATTCAAAAGCAAAATGACTTTGCTAATCCGCATCCAAAATTATTTACCGATCCAGAATATAATTTTCTGGAAGCTGTATTTAGAAACACATCTCCCAAGTCCCAAGAAAACCTCTCCGAACCGGAAACCAGAGCCGAGTTTAGAGCAAAGCAGCCTAATATGAATGCAGGCTCTTGGTGGGCGAGTATTGTTGACTCCCTGCGCTTCAGCCTCAACGCTGTTAAAAATTCTAGAACTTGGCAACTGCCTACTGCCTTTGGCCCCCGTTCCACGGTTTCAGGAATAGGATCGGCCGTGCATCCCACCTATAATTCCAAACAAAATGATTGGGCGACCGAGGAACAAACTAGGGAATTTTGGTCTTATGATATGGGGTTATTCGACGGTATTGAACAACTCAATGCGACCGAAATCATCAAGCGCGGTTTGCACCAAATTTTGCTCAAAGAACTGTTTCCAGGGG
The DNA here is from genome assembly GCF_015207455.1 of Microcoleus sp. LEGE 07076. Classification (GTDB taxonomy): domain Bacteria; phylum Cyanobacteriota; class Cyanobacteriia; order Cyanobacteriales; family Microcoleaceae; genus Microcoleus. Next base: position 10,557 of record NZ_JADEWV010000111.1, on the reverse strand, counting down.
AAGCCGAAAACCAGCGGGGGAAAATACCTGTTCTTTATCCCGATTTGAGTTCGGGTGTAGCTGGCTGGCTGCGAACAATGGAAGCAGCAGGGAATCAACAAGCTATTAACTACTTTTTGGCATCTTGTGCAAAAGTTATCGGTGATTTTAAATGGACAAATGACGGTGAATATGCACCAGCTAATTTACCTTGGGGCATTCCTTGGATCGCCAAAAATCATAGTAATTGGTACAATCCGCGCTTGCTGAATGCTGGCTGGTTGATTGATGACTATCACCCAAAAAGTGATAATCCTGACCAACTATTTACTCGCACTGAACAACAAAAAGCTAAACAAGAAGAGTTGAGGAAACTGCGAGAATCCATTTCTAAATTATTTGCTCCGGGCAATAACCCGACTGATTGGTACGTCTTAGCTGCTGGCGATGGCGACGGTATGGGTGATTGGCTCAAAGGTACAAAGCTAGAAGCATATAAGCATTATCTTCCTCATGCTTTGCACTGCAAGATTAATCAAATGCCTGAGCAGTTTCGGAAGCCATTTCAAGAGTTTCTGGAAGTGCAAAAGCGCATGGGCCCAGCTACTCACAGCGCTTTGAGTCGCGCTTTGTTAGATTTCTCGAATCAGTTAGTGCCTTACCTCACAGAACAGCGTTATGCGGGACGTTTGATTTACGGCGGTGGCGATGATGTTTTAGCCTATACCAATCTCTGGGAGTGGGATAAATGGCTGTGGGATATTCGCCAGTGTTTCCGAGGAGATAAAGATCCTTTGGGGGATTTAGACGAGCAAAATCGAGAATTTGATAACGAAGGAGATTACTGGCGCTGGAATGCTGGCGAATTACCTGAAACTTTATCAAGTCGCCCTTTATTTACAATGGGACACAAAGCAACGATTAGTTTTGGCATTGTTATCGCTCACCATTCCGTACCGATGGCGATCGCTTTGGAGAATTTGTGGAAAGCAGAAGGAAAAGAAGAAGGAGCCAAAAAACATAAATCGCCTGATGGCAAACAAAAGGATGCTGTGCAAGTTCGCATTCTATACGGTAATGGCAACATTTTGAAAGCTACTTGTAAGTTTCATGTGTTCCATCAATGGCAAGAATTGATTGCTATTCCAGGTTTAGATAGCGCAATTTTTGAGCAAGCTGCGACTATCTGGAATCAGCATCCAGCACCGATGTATGAGGCAATTGAACCGTGGACAAATGCCTTTTGCAGTCGCCGAGAAGCTTTTAAAGGCGATGAATCAATGCTGAAACACTTTAAAGAATTGTTAACAGAGTTTTTGCAAGGATTATGGCTGACAACTGAAGCTGGTAAAGAGTGCGATCGGCAAATCAACAACTGGCTGAAACTCGCCGCCTTTCTCATCCGCAACCGATCCATCAAACTAGGAGGTGAACGTCAATGAATTGGTACACAATTACGCCTCTGGATATTTTATTATTCAGGGATGCCAAACCCTTCACACCAGGAGAAAGAGCTTGGGCAAGTAGCACTTTTCCTCCCAACGGACATACTATTGCCGGGGCATTGCGGAAACTGCTAGGAGACAAGATAGATTTGCAAATTACTGGCCCGTTTTTGTGTCGGGATGAAACCCTTTATTTCCCTCGTCCCATCGGGTTTGTCGGCTCAATTCCCCTCGTACCTTTAGCGTGGGATAAAAACTCTAACTTACACCAAGCATTGTGGGATAAACAACAGCCTTGTCCTTTGGTAAAACCTTCGGATTGCAACAAAGATCATGAACGCAAAGATGAGGAAATTGGTAATTACAAATTTAGGGAGTATTTGCCATTTACAACTGTACAAAAATATCTACACTCTGGTAAAATTAACAGAGATGACTGGCTGACAGAAGACAAAACAAAAACAGAAATTGAACCTTGGTTAGTTGAAACTCGATCGCACAACGCCATTCAAGAAGGCACGCGGCAAGTCAAAGACGCTGATGGGTATTTTGTCGAAAATGCCATTCGTCTAAAGGAAGGTTGGAGTTTGGCGATCGCCCTAAATCAAACTATCGAAACACCAGCGATAATTCAATTAGGCGGTGAAGGACACCGCGCCATTTTGCAGCGGGTAGAAGCCTTAGATAACCAATGGCAAAAACTCCAAGAAATATCAAAGGAAAACTTCGATAAAGATGGCAAATCAATTGCCTATCTCGTCACTCCCGGAGTGTTTGAACGCCGCGATAGCAAAGATAATCGTCTATCTATCTGCCGTGCGTGGCCCTCGGAATGGAAATTAGCTCATGCAGTTAATAGCAATCAAAAAATTGGGCCATTAGTCAGCGTTTCAACAGCCAGCGCACTGCCAATAAGTTGCCGCATTCGAGACAAAGATGATCGAGAAAAAAGTATTCCTGCACCCCAAGTGTTTGCCGCGCGTCCCGGTAGTTTGTATTACTTGAATCAACCGGAGGCTTTGTTTCAGGATAATCCTGGTTTGAATAAAAAGGGGGAACCGCATAAAATTCAAGTTTGGCGGCAGTTAGGTTACTCGGAATTGTTTTGGATTAATTACAAGGAACAAAAATAATGACAGACTTTCGGGTTGGATATTTGTACAGTCTTGCTCCCATTCACTGTGGTGGCGAGGGCGATTTGGGCAATATTTTAGAAATTGCTCGCGAAGTTCACACCAATTTTCCATACATTCCTGGTTCCTCATTGCGGGGAAGCTTGCGAGATGAAGTGACACAGCTTGACGAAGATGCAGCTAATTCTTTATTTGGCAAAGAATTAGATAAGAATGGTCAAGGTCAAATGGGAGTGCATCAAGTTTGGTTTGGAGATGCGCGTTTGTTATGGGTTCCCATGCGAACAATGGCAAGCGGAAATCGAGATGTTTTTACTTGGGTAAGTTGCCATTCTTTGATTCGCGATCATGCTTTGATTGCCAAGTTACCGGGGGTAATATTTCCCGCTCGCCCAGTTGGCACTCAGCCTGGAAACTATATGGTTGCTGATGCTCAATTACAAGTTATGGCAATGAACGATGAGCAAAAAAAGGCGATCGCACTTGCTGGCAATTGGCCTGACGCATTAAAAAGCTCAGTTAAATCAACATGGGAAAAAAGCTGCATAGTTTTGCCTGATGCTGATTTTCAAGTCTTGATGGAACATTGTTTGTGGACGCAGATTCGCAACAAAATTCAAGAAGGAAACAGCGGCGCAGGTTCCGAGGGTTCTGCTGAGGTATTTTGGACAGATGTTTGCATTCCGCGAGACACCATGTTGTATTACTCGTGGGGTTATAGCTTACTCAAAAACAATCCGGTAACGCTAGACCAGCACAATCTCTTAAAGAATGCGATCGAGGGATTGATTCAAGTTGGTGGTCAAGCCAATGTCGGTCGAGGCTGGGTGCAAAGTTGGGTAGCCGATAGCGCCGCACCAAAAGCAATTCAACCATCCGAACAATCCAATAAAAATGCTACGGCTGTAGGGAGTTAATCATGAGTAAAAAACAGAAATCATCTCAGTTTTTTAAAGGGCCAAAACCAGCCAATTTCTCCGAAAGTGCTGCTCAGGAAAAATTGCCTAATGCTGCAACAAATTCTAATCCGGTTGTCAACCAGAATCCAGTAAGACCTAGTCCGCAAAATTCAGGAAAAAGTTCAGCAATGGTTCAGCCAGAACAAATGAGTTTAACCGCTCATCAGCACATTCAAGAATACTTGAAAGCTGCGACTAAGGTCAATATTGAAAAAGAAGACTTGAATGCAGTCTTGCGGCTGTCGCAGCACTTGCGAGTCTTTGGATTGCTTTCTGCTGTGGGCTACTTGAATCAATCCAACGCTCAAGAAAATAATGAAACTCGCAAGCGAACAGTGCCAGTTTGGGGGTTGCTTTTAGGGCAAATGTTGGGGAAAACAATTAATGCCAGCAATGCTCTAGAGCGCCGGGAGTTGATGGAAACAGTGGCAACAATGGCTAGGGAGAATCCAGGGGAGTATATGGCAACTTGGCGCAAGTCTCTGATCTTAGCTGAACAGTGGAATTTTTGGGCAAGAGCTTACACAAAGGGGGAATAAATGTACGCTGGAAATCAATTAATTCAACTGCTGCAAAAACAGCATCAAGCTAGAGGTAACTCTGATTTATTTCAAATAGGCACATTTACCATTCAGTGGCGGGCTAAAGTCGGTTCTTTCCCCCATCCAGACGGAGAAACAATCGTCTCTGCGGGTGAACCTTGCGGGGCGTGGCCTCCGTCTCAAGAGGAGCCGAAAGATAAGCCAAAAGTGGCGGAAAATTTGCAAGAGTTGCCAACACTACCGCTCAATGGCTATGTTCCAGGTTCGGGGATTCGCGGGTTAGTGCGATCGTGGGCAAAACAGCGCCCAGAAATTCAACAGAGAATGCGCGAATTGTTGGGCTATCAACAGAACAATACTATTAGCGCTGGCAAAATTGAATTTCTTGATGCTTGGCCAAAAGAGCCGACTAAACTAACTCTTGATATCGTCAATCCTCAAGAACCATTTCAAGTTTTTCACGAAGGACAAAGCACTCCGCTGTCATTTTATGCCTTGGGTGACGGAGAAAATACGATCGAGCTAACTGTTGCTATTCGAGGCATTCCTGGCAAAGCAAATGCTGCGGAAGTGGCAGAAGTTTGGGGATGGGTGCAGCAAGCTTTAACACTTTACGGTGTGGGAAGTCGGACTGCTTCGGGTTATGGCGCGATCGCATCTCCTGACATTTCCAAACCAACTCTTGACCCCGACTATGCTAGCAAAACCTTTGATTTTACCCTTTACAGTCAGGGATGCTACGGTGCTGATTCTCCCCGTCCAGGTCATAGTGGTGAAGTTGAATTGCGCCCTTCTCACTGGCGCGGGTGGTTGCGATCGTGGGTTTTGCGCTTTTTGTTGGGAGTGATGTCAGAAACTAATGCCAAAAAAACATTAGGTGAATTGTTCGGAGTTTTGGAACCTGATAGTTCCAAAGGATGCGTTAAAATCCAAATGATTAAAGGGGAAATTTGTTGGGGCAAGAGATCTAACAACCAACCTTATTTTTACACTTGGAAAGGGAAGTTACAAATTAGCGCACCCAAAGATATCTTGAGCAAGATTATTCTGCCCGTAATTCGATTTGCAGTTATGGTAGGCGGTGTTGGCAGAGGATGGCGCAGACCCTTGCATATCTTTGTCATGAACAACGGCAGAGATGCTGCCAGAGGCACTTATTTAAGCTTAACTCACCAAGTCAGAAATCCCGATACTCAAAGAATGCAAAACAAGCTTTATGGCTTAGGTTTGAATCAGTTAGCTTGGACAAAGACTTATCAGGATTGGCTGAATGCCGTTCGACTTCAATGGCCAAACAGATTTAGTCAGGGTCAAAATCCCAAAGCGGAAGTGTTTTCACCAACAACTTGTGCTGTTTATATTCTGCCCGACCCCGATGAAGAGCCTGTAGACAAAGAAAATCAGGAATGGAATATTACCAATCCCGTAAAGACTCGCGGTGGTGGCATGGATTTAATTTACCAACCGAAGTACAAAAGAAACAGTGATGTAGGTGGCGATGCAGGTAGTGGAAATGCTCACTGTTCTTGGGTAAGTATCAAGCGGGTTAATGTTTCTAATAAAAGTGTAGGAAGCGACTGTCAAGAGGTTGTCTGTCTGTTTATGGGCGGACAAACTCCCCTGTCAACTCATTTTCGCACTGACTTTCTTAAAGACTTAGCCAAAATTTCAGAGGCCATTAATTTATTTGGCGTTGAACCACCGAGTTCCTAATTTCTTTTCCAGTAGGGTGCGCCCCAGCGCACTTTACCAACTCAACTTTCCGACTAAAACTTCCCACAAATCATCCAGGTAACAACAATGGCAAGCAGCATCGTCCTCTCCTTCGTCGGCCAACAAGACCCCTACTCCGAAAACACCAATCAAGAAGGCTCGATCGCCACTCTGATCCGCCACCTTCTCGACCAAAAATACAGCATTCGCCGCGTCATCCTCCTTCACACTCAAGATGTCGCCCAAAAAGCTAGCGATACCAAACATTGGCTGCAAGACAAACCTTTTAACCTCTCAGAAGACAGCATCGAATTAGTCCCCGTCGGTGCAGAACTTTCCAACGATCCAGTCAGTCTCCTGTTAGCAGTTCAAGAAGCTCGCAAAGGTTTAGAAAAAGCAATTCCCTTCTTGAGTAAACAAGACAGATTAGAATTTAATGCCTCCTCTGGAACGCCTGTGATGAAAACTTCCTGGAGCCTTTTACAAGCTGCTGGAAATGCTCCCCACAGTTCGGTTTGGCAGGTGCGAAACCCTAGAGAAATGAAAGAGGGACAACCTCGCGTTTTTCAAACTAATGTCGATACTTTGAAAAATGAATTTGATTTCAAAGTTGTTAAGCGGCAAATCGAAGATTATAATTATAGTGGCGCTTTAGTTACTCTCAAAGATAGCAATCTCTCCACCAACCTCATTATTGCTTTGCTTGAGTACGGTCAGTACCGCCTTGCTTTTGACTTCGATCGCGCTTTCAATTCCATCCAGCCGTTTGCCAGTTATATTGAACCTGAATTTATTTCTGAAATCGATAGGCTGCGTCAAAAAGATCGGATTTCCCTATTCATGGAAATCTATTTTAAAGCTATAACCAAACTCAAGAATCAGCAATATGCCGATTTTTTGGTTGACTTGTTCAGATTTCAAGAGGGTTTTCTCCGCTTTTTGGTGAAAAATAAATTGGGATTTGCTCTTCCCGAAAAAACTGGAGAAACTCAATTTTTTTGGCATAATATTAGACTGTTCGATCGCGGAAATCTTGAGAAGCATCTCAACGGATACAAAGTAAATGGTGAAAACCTTAAGTTTGGACAAGGATTTCCCAGCCGGATTGTGCTTATGGCAATTTTGGAATGCTATCAACAGGAGTTTGATAACTTGTTGAAAATCCTCGGAAAATTAAATTATTATTGCGAACAGCGCAATCGCTGCGTTCACAGTTTTGAAGGCGTTTCCGAACTAGAAGATGGAGGCAAAATTGTCAAGGTATTGCGGGATGTTTTGCAGCAAAAAACAGCCGTCCCAGACAATAACCCGTTTAATGTTCTCAACAAAAAGATATGTGATTTACTCACAGAGTGCAAGCACAGTTAAGTGCAGCAGGTGAGGCGCGATCGCCCCCAACAACCTCCAAACCTAAAAGCGACTATCCATCTGCAACAATTTCACCCATCCGCCGGGGGTTTCAACCCCCCGGCCACCTCACAAACTTAACTAAAATTTTTACCGTCACCCTGCATCTACAACCAAAATTGACCATCCATATTCAACCCAAAATAACACAACTATGTACATCACATCTCGCGCATCCACAATCCGCAACTTCTCCCTAGCCGCCGTCAATGGCACCATCACTCTCATTATCCTCCTAATCGCACCCCTCGGATTAGCTGCCGTAATTTCTAACACATTCCTTGTCACGGTAGCCACTTTTTTTGCATCGACAGTCGCTGACCAAATTGTTCGCTACCTCCAACCATCTCGCGCCCAAGAAATCCCAAATTCCTTAGAATCTATCCCAGAATCGTCGCAAATTAGCCCGCGCCACGATTCCCAAAATTTAGACAGATAACTAATAATGTTGCAGCGGCGGGTTTATTGCTTATGCGTACCGTCTACGTTTCTCAACCGGGTTGTTACGTTTCCTTGCACCAAGAAATGCTGGTGATTAAAAAAGGCGAATCTGTGCTGGGTGAAATTCAGCTTCCTCTCCTAGAACAACTGCTGATTTTTGGTCAATCTCAAGTCACAACTCAGGCTATTAGAACTTGTCTGTGGCGGAATATTCCGATCGCCTATCTTTCGCGGATGGGTTACTGTTACGGGCGGATTGTGCCGATCGAGCGCGGCTACCGTCAACTCTCTCGCTACCAACAACAGTTGTGTTTTGCCGAACGTTTGCAGGTGGCCAGACGCATTGTGCAGGCTAAGCTGAAAAACAGCCGGGTGATCCTGATGCGACAGCAGCGCCGACAGGCTTCTGATGTGATTGTTTTTGCAATTAACTGTTTGGAACATTTAATCAAAAAAGCTGGGGAGGCTGAAACTATTGAGAAGTTGATGGGGATGGAAGGTGCGGGCGCTGCTCAGTATTTTTCGGCTTTTGAAGAGTGTTTGAGCAATCCTGATTTTGTGTTTGTCGGCAGGTCGCGCCGCCCTCCTGGTAATCCGGTTAATGCTATGCTCAGTTTTGGCTATCAGGTTCTCTGGAATCATTTATTGAGTTTGATTGAGTTGCAAGGTTTAGACCCTTATTCGGCTTGTTTGCATCAGGGAACGGAACGCCATGCGGCTTTGGCTTCGGATTTGATTGAGGAATTTCGGGCTCCTATTATTGATTCGTTAGTTACTTATTTAGTCAATCGCCGATTTGTGGATGCTGGCAATGATTTTGTCTATAGTAACGGCGGTTGTTTTTTAAATGATGCTGGCAGGCGCAAGTACCTGAAAGCTTTTTTGGAGCGCATGGAGGAGGAAATTGAAACGGATTCTGGCAAGCAGCCTAAGTGGGATTTGCTGAACCAACAAATCAAAGCTTACAAACAGTTTGTTTACAATCCAACGGAGCTTTATAAACCTTACCAAATTCGTTAAACCTTGCTTTTCTATGTGGTGATTTACGATATTCCTGACAACAAACGGCGCTGTAAAGTGCATGATTTGTTGTCAGGTTATGGGACTTGGGTGCAGTATAGCGCTTTTGAGTGTGTGCTCAGTCGAGCTAAGTTTGATGAATTACGATCGCGAATTGAGCAAAAGGTAAATCTCGAAGAGGATAGCATCCGGTTTTATCCGGTGTCGCGCCATACTTTGGGACAGGTGGAGGTTTTGGGAGTGGGGGCACCGATCACAAAAGCACCTCGATCGGTGATTATTTAGCTAATGCTGCGAGGCTGGCGGTAAATTAGCTCAAACGACCTTTTTTCGTCGGGAGCCTCGCAGGTATACTGGGCAAGGGTTTCAGATATTATTTTGAGCGGACACAGGTGTGAGTTTGACAAAATTTATCTGAGCCTCGCAAATGGCCTCTAGACACCTTGCGCTGTCTTGGGTGTATGATAGAGGACTCCCCACTCGCTGGGGAAACTAATTGAATGGAAACGTGATAAGAGAGATTTACAAATAGGACATAAGTATAAACTCCCCACTCGCTGGGGAAACTAATTGAATGGAAACGTCATAACCCACAAGCTGCTTTTTCTCCAGCGTTATGAGCCTCTTCTCTCCCCACTCGCTGGGGAAACTAATTGAATGGAAACCGATTTCTTCTTTTGATGCGTTTGCGTGGGCAAACAAGCCTCCCCACTCGCTGGGGAAACTAATTGAATGGAAACTGTAAGGTTAACACTAAAATTATTCAAGACCTCTTACCTCCCCACTCGCTGGGGAAACTAATTGAATGGAAACAAGAGTTTTTTATAGCTAGTATTATATTCAGCATCATGACTCCCCACTCGCTGGGGAAACTAATTGAATGGAAACCCCGCTGATGCACTACGACCTTTGTTGGCTTCTTTAATTTACTCCCCACTCGCTGGGGAAACTAATTGAATGGAAACATATTACCAGCACCAGTAGAAGTTTTATGGAGAGCAAAAGACTTGACTCCTCCCCACTCGCTGGGGAAACTAATTGAATGGAAACTTCAGCTATTCGTTTAATACGTCTAAGACCAAAGACATTATTCTCCCCACTCGCTGGGGAAACTAATTGAATGGAAACGAAGATACGCAAGAAACAGCACCAATTACCCTAGCTCCCCACTCGCTGGGGAAACTAATTGAATGGAAACTTTTCTCTTAAGAGTAATTCTAATTTATCACTCACTCCCCACTCGCTGGGGAAACTAATTGAATGGAAACTCTTTATTCAGAAATGAGTTTTCAGGGTAGAACTCCATCCGAGGCTCCCCACTCGCTGGGGAAACTAATTGAATGGAAACCAAGGATGGGAATTATCTCGAAGTTCAAAAAATCCCTCCCCACTCGCTGGGGAAACTAATTGAATGGAAACTATAGTTGTCTGTACTGCTGCTTTATTCTCCCCTGCCAATCTACTCCCCACTCGCTGGGGAAACTAATTGAATGGAAACTCTAAAATCTTCCGGTGCTGCCCCTTCTGAGGGGAGTTGGCTCCCCACTCGCTGGGGAAACTAATTGAATGGAAACTTCATCCCAAAGAAATGCACCAGATGTAATTTCTTTAGTCTCCCCACTCGCTGGGGAAACTAATTGAATGGAAACTGGAAGTCACTTAGCTCTCAACTACCCTGACAATTCTCCCCACTCGCTGGGGAAACTAATTGAATGGAAACGTTTCTATAGGAGATAGAACTAAGTACAAATTGGGTCTTTGCTCCCCACTCGCTGGGGAAACTAATTGAATGGAAACACTAATCTTATTTTCTTTAACTTTAAAATTAGCAGGTTCTCCCCACTCGCTGGGGAAACTAATTGAATGGAAACTTCAATTGAGTGTTACTACTTGGCTTTAACATCTATCTACGACCCAC
>NZ_JADEWV010000110.1 GCF_015207455.1 Microcoleus sp. LEGE 07076 | reverse complement strand
CTGCTGGTCGTCCCGGTGATGCTGCTGGCCTTCCCGGTGATGCTGCTGGCCTTCCCGGTGATGCTGCTGGCCTTCCCGGTGATGCTGCTGGCCTTCCCGGTGTTGCTCCCGGTCGTCCGGTGGTGCCTGTTGGGAAGCCCGGTATAGATGGCACTCCGGGTATTGATGATGCGGGAACTCCAGCTATGCTTGGGGAGCCTGCAGGTCTGGCTGGCTGCCTTCCCGGTGTTGCTCCCGGTCGTCCGGTGGTGCCTGTTGGGAAGCCCGGTATAGATGGCAATCCGGGTATTGATGCGGGAACTCCAGCTATGCTTGGGGAGCCTGCCGGTCTGGTGCCTGGGGAGCCTGCCGGTCTGGTTCCGGGTCGCCCGGGACTCGCTGGCTGCCGTCCCGGTCTCGCTGGCTGCCGTCCGGGGGCTGCTTGGGGACGCGCTGAAATTGGCGACCTCCATTGGGGTACGGAGGTTAAGGGCAAGTTGGGAAGGCTGGAAACCTGTACGGGGGTTTGAGATTTGGGAAGTTCGGCAATCTGGGTACCGCCCGGTGTCGCTGGTCGCTGTGCTGGCGTCCACTGAGGTGGGGTTCGATCGTCTGGCAGCTTGGGCAGATTTGGCACTTGTCTGACTGGCAGGTTGGGGAGTTCGTTGCCGGCCTGGCCGCCGTCTGTTTTGAGCGGTTGAGGGGGAAGCACTGAGAATGGGTCGTTTGCTTGGCCCGGAATGGTGGTCTGTGGAATTGCTGTCCCGTTTAAAATAGCTCCGCCTGCTTTCTTTTTGCCCTCGATGTCTGCTTGAGCTTGTCTGGCGCGTTCGTCGGGATTTGTCGATCGGATCAAGCCGGGGGGCTGGGCCGCTACTACGGGAGAAGGAAATGTCTGAGCTCCTGGACTGGGACTGGCGCTGGCGCCGGGAGTTCCAGGGGTGCTGGTGGTCGGTGGCGGTGATGCTGCACCGGGAGTGAGAGTTGGACTAGGAGTGGGACTGGCCGTGTTGCCGCCGCCGTCGCCGCCGCATCCTCCGATCGAGAAAGCCAGCATTCCTATAGTTGCAAAATATAAAAGTTTACGCATTGCCGATCGCCCCAAACGCCTGAGTTTTAAGTGATCCAAATGGCTAGCGCAGTTGCTGCCCTTTGCCGTTTTAAGTTTACCTGTGTTTGATGGTATGCGATCGATTTTAAATTGCCAAGTTTTGTGATTGGACAAGATGTTGGAGCGGGCGATGGGTTTTCTGGAGCAGGTTAGGATATCAATGACCGTCGTTGTTCAACATACTGATTCAGTAAAGGCATTTTTATGGTGACAAAACTTCTTCTCCAGCGGATTTGGCGATCGGGCATTGTTTCTGCGGCTGTTTTGGCTGCTGCGGGCTCAGTGGGGGGCAGCGAGGTGCATTCTCCTTCGCATCTGGCAAGATTCTCAACAATACTTGAGAAACCGGGTGTATTGACGAAAAATCTAGGCTCTGGGGCGGTTCCTCCGCCTGAAACCAATGTGGTGGAACTGGTATCGGATGGGAGTTACCAGCAGCTCGTGAAGCGGAGCTATCCCGAAGGGAATCGCACTTTAACAGCAGACTCGGGAACCACAACTGGCAGTGTGTACTCTCAGTTTCGCAGGGGGCCGTCCAACCGCGTCCAACCCGCCTCTCCATCTGCCAATCCAAAGGTATTTCAAGCTAAAATCAAGCGCCGCGCCGGCGGGACACCGGTGATTGATGTGGTATTTAACGGTAACAAGACTTTTGAGATGATTGTCGATACTGGGGCGAGCGGCACTTTGATTACTCAGCGGATGGCGACTGCACTGGGAGTCAAAACTGTGCGTACCGACAAAGCCGGGATCGCTGACGGTAGCGTTGTCGAATTCCCGATCGGCTTGGTGCGATCGATTCGGGTTGGGGGTGCTGCGATCCAAAATGTCGAAGTGGCGATCGCCAAACAAATGGAAATTGGTCTCCTCGGTCACGATTTCTTTGGCAATTACGATGTGAAAATCAAAAAAGATGTTGTAGAATTTTATGTCCGCTGAGAACCAGCCGATTCGGAAACCGATTGTTGCTCAACTCCTGTAAAGTTTTCGCAGCCCGGTAAAAGCTGTTTTGTTTATTATTTTTTGAGGCAGTAGCCAAACGCCGCTTGCGCGCGGTACTGTTTTGAATGTTTGCAGAGCCGTATAGCCGGGAACTATTTGTTAAATTTCTGCCGCAAAAGCACGGCTGCTGTTGGTGAGAACAGTAACATTCTCCGACTGTGGATTCACAGTTGTTGAAGGCAAGGCGGTCAATTAGGCAATTCGCAAATCAAGTGGAAATTAGTTCCAAAAATGCTGCGGTAAATCTAATTTTGGTGGGCTTTGTGGGATAAAAGCGTACAAAATCTGTAAACTGATTAGCGGAAGATGTTCCGCAAAATCGGAACTCATGACGATCGAGAAATTAGTTATAGTAAATAAGGTATTCGCATGGTACAAGCGTCTGTATCTCCTGTAGTGCTGATTATTCTAGACGGCTGGGGTTATCGTGAAGAAAAAGACGGCAATGCGATCGCACAGGCGAAAACACCGGTGATGGACAGTCTCTGGGCAGCTTATCCCAGAACTCTGATTAAAACATCGGGCCGGGCGGTAGGACTTCCACAGGGGCAAATGGGCAACTCGGAGGTCGGTCACTTGAATCTGGGCGCAGGCCGCGTGGTGCCTCAAGAGTTGGTGCGGATCTCGGATGCTGTCGAAGACGGTTCTTTGCTAGAAAACCGCGCCCTGGTTCAGCTTTGCGAGAAAGTCCGCGCCACGGGCGGCAAGTTGCACCTGACTGGTCTTTGTTCCGAGGGCGGGGTTCATTCCCATCTCAGTCATATTCAGGGTTTGCTGCAATTAGCAAAGGCGCGGGGAATTTCTGAGGTTTGCATTCACGCGATTACAGACGGCCGCGATACTACTCCGAAAGAGGGTGTGGAAGCTTTAGCAAAGATTGAAAGTTATATAGAAAAGGTAGGGGTAGGTCGAATTGCGACCATCAGCGGCCGGTATTACGCGATGGACAGGGACAAGCGCTGGGATCGGGTGCAGCGCGCTTATGAGGTGATGGCAACTGAGGGCGCGCCTGATGGTCGATCGGCAGTTGATGTGTTGCAGGCCTCCTATGCTGAAGGAGTGACCGACGAGTTTGCGGTTCCGACTCGGATTGCGCCTGGAGCAGTGGCATCTGGGGACGGGATGATTTTTTTCAATTTTCGCCCCGACAGGGCTAGAGAATTGACTCAGGCCTTTGTAGCGCCGGATTTTAAGGGGTTTGAACGGCAGTTAATTGAGCCGCTGGCGTTTGCGACTTTTACTCAGTACGACCCGAAGTTGTCGGTGTTGGTGGCTTTTGAACCGCAGAATTTGAACAATATTCTGGGCGGGGTGATTTCTCAGCACGGTTTGCGGCAGTTGCGGGCGGCGGAAACTGAAAAGTACGCTCACGTGACTTATTTTTTTAATGGGGGTCTGGAAGAGCCTTTTGAGGGGGAAGACCGGGAGTTGGTGCAGAGCCCGATGGTGGCGACTTACGATGAAGCGCCGGAGATGTCGGCGGCTGAGGTGACGGATGTGGCGCTGGCGGCTTTGGAAAAGCAGATTTATTCTTTTGTGGTGCTTAACTACGCTAACCCGGATATGGTTGGTCATACCGGGATGATCGATGCGACGGTAATTGCGATCGAAACTGTGGATAAATGTTTGGGGCGGCTGTTGACCGGCATTAGTAAAGCTGGGGGTACGGCAATTATTATCGCTGACCACGGCAATGCTGAGTTGATGTTCGACGAAAATGGCAATCCCTGGACGGCTCACACTACTAACCCGGTGCCGTTTATTCTGGTAGAAGGCGAAGGTGTGAAGATTCCGGCTCACAGCACTGATGTTCCTCTGAGGGCGGACGGTTGTTTGGCTGATATTGCGCCGACTATTCTGGAGCTGTTGAGGTTGCCTCAGCCGCCGGAGATGACGGGACGTTCTATGATTGAACCGGCTGATTTTGAGGTTCGCGCTAATCGCACTCCGGTGCGGGTGCGATTGTAGTAGCGACGCAGCAGTAGGGATACGGCAGTCTCGTCTCCCTACATAAATTTCCGCCGATCGACTGGATGCGCGCGATCGACCGAATTTGATATGATAATAAATTACCGATTACTAATTACCAATTACCCCCGATCATGAATATTGTTTCTGTGTTACAAATTATCTGGTCTTTATCTGCTTTAGGACTTGTAGTTTTTGTGTTGCTGCACAGTCCTAAAGGCGACGGTATTGGAGGAATTGGCGGACAAGCTCAATTGTTTACTAGCGCTAAAAGTGCGGAAACGACTCTTAACCGGATTACTTGGGGTTTGTCTATTGTTTTTATGGGTTTGACTGTAATTTTGAGTGCTGGTTGGTTGACTCCTAAGTTATAAGATAAGGGGTTTTTAACCGTAGGCCGTTGCTCCTAGCCCGCCCTAAAGATGAAATTTAACGCCGGTGTCACATAAATTAAATATTGTGGGCCGTTGCTCCTAGCCCGCCCTAAAGATGAAATTTAACTGCGGTTGCAAAAATGCGGTTGTGGAAAGTTACGATGAAATTGCGATCGCTGGCAGTGTTTTCATTGGTTTTATATCTTAGCCTGATAATTTTTACTCACATTAATACTCCTGCTGCCAGTCTTCCTCCTCTCCCCGATAGTTGGCCTCCTCCACAGGTTCACCCTTTGCCCCCAACCCTGGCAAATTGGCAAGATTCAACTAATAGCGGCGATTATTTCGATCTAGTAAACTCACCCAATGTCGGTCATTTGCTGTGGTCTAAGTTTCCGATTCAGATTTATATTGAGCCTCCCGCTGATGCTAATAAGTCTGAAGAATGGGTGCGGGCTGTATTGGATGTTGTTCGGGAATGGGGGGTTTATTTGCCCTTGAAAGTGGTGGATAATTCCGAGGTGGCTGATATTAGAATTTTACGTCAGGCTCCGCCTTTGCGTCAAGGGGTTTTGCGATCGCGCTCCGGAGAAGCTACCTATGAATTGTACGCCCGTCGGGATGGAGATAAAACTGTGTTATCTCATCGCTTTTCGGTTTATTTGAATCCGAATCAAGTGGGTAAGTATATTCCGGCGACAGCGCGGCACGAGTTGGGCCACGCTTTGGGAATTTGGGGCCACAGTTCGATGGAAACTGATGTGCTTTATTTTTCTCAGGTTAGAAATCCTCCGTCTATTTCAGCGAGGGATGTTAATACTTTGAAACTGGTTTACGAACAGCCGACTCGGTTGGGGTGGGAATTTTAGTTGAAACTGCACACAAATTCCCGGCGAATAAAATTCGCGTCTACACAAACTTTCGTCCGCCTGCGCGGACTAAAGAAAAAAAGATTGGGATTAGTTAGTAATAGGAAATAGAAAAACCATGAAAGATGATGCTTTTGGGATTGTACCAGTTTTTTCGAGGGACGCTGATACTTCGTTTTTATTAATTCAACATCAAGCTGGACATTGGGCATTTCCCAAAGGTCACGCTGAGCCAGGGGAATCTGCATTGGAAACGGCGAAACGGGAATTAGAAGAGGAAACTGGCATCCGTGATTATGAAGTGCTGGAGGAGCCTAGTTTTGTGGAACATTATTCTTTTGTTCAGGAATCTGCTCCCACTTCTGTGAAACATTATGCCTTTGCTAAGCAAGGGGAGGTAATTGAAAAGACTGTTACTTACTTTGTGGCTTTTGTCAATTCGATGGATGTTGTTTTGCAGGTAGAGGAAGTTCAAAATTCTGCTTGGATTTCTTTTGAGGAAGCTATTAATTTGATTAGTTTTGAGGGAAATAGAGGAATTTTGAGGGAAGTTAAAGCATATTTGGACGGGAGGAAGAAAAGTTAAATGGTTTTAAGATTGGAGATTTGAGATTGAACAAATCGACCCCAACTGACTGCGATACCCGACTTATTTAAGAAGTCGGGTATTGGTCTAGAATCGGAGATTATTTTTTAATTTTCTGGGCTTTGGCGTGCTGTTGCAAGCGAGAGAAAACGTTGTAGGCATCGGGGCCGGGATTTTCGTGTTCCACAGCGCCGTCGATGGGGCCGTCGATGGCTTTCCACGCCGGAATTCCGCCTTTTAGTTCTGCTACTTTTAGGAAACCTGCTTGGCGCAAAATATCTGCTGCTTCGGCTGTTTGTGCGTCGGTTTCGCCGTAAATGTATATATCGCGCACGGTTTCGAGGCTAGATTTTGCGCGCTCTACTAATTCGTCCATTGGCATCGGTACAGCGCCAGTAATCCGACTTTTGTTGAAGCTTTCAAAATCGCGCACGTCGATGATGGTGAGTCCTGGTTCTCCCCAATCTAAACGGTCTTTGAGGTCGTGGCTGGATGCTTGGGCTTTTAAGCCGGGTGGGGTGGGAGTCACATCTGGTAGTTTTTCTTTGATGTCTGAAATTTGGTCGGGAATAGTTTTCATGGCTACTGTTGTTTTCAATGCTTTGATTGCAATGTAACGAAATGTGTATGTTGATTGCGTCTTTCTAAAGGGAGAGTCGGGTATTTAACTAAAGTCGCAGTTAAGTTGAATTGCTGGTGGTTGACTGCTGTTGGGAACGCTACATTTGTTGAGTTTGCTAACTGGTTCCGGCCCCGGATGCGGATTGTTTTGATTGAACGGTCGATTTTATATTAGTTGTCAAAAACAATGTTAGAAAAAAAATTTTGTTTTTTTACTCTGTTTTTCAGGTGCGGATCTACTCGAAAAGTCGATCGACTGCGGGGGATTTATTGCGGTATCCGCAGCCTCGGACTTCTCGGGCATGAGTTTTGAAAATTGGTATTGTTTGCAGCGGATATTTTGAAGTGCGATCGCTCGTTCGGTTGACAATTGTATCAAATGATGACAGTTTGGTCAATCCTAATTATTTTAAAATGAAATTTGCTTGGTGTTGTGCGCGGCCTCGCGCGCTATTTTGCTGAAAAGTTGAGATGTTTTTTAGCAAAATTTCTGGTAAGATTTTATACTAATAATTGGTATTTCAAGGTATGGATATGTCTGAGAACAATGAAATTGCGGTGTCTAAAACTTTGACTCCGGAACAGCAGGCGGTTTGGGATGCGAAGGCGAAAGTTCGAGTGCTGCTGAATTTGTGGGATTTGGGCGGCGGGAAGATGAAGGTGAAAAAGGGGGATTTGACTAAGCGGATTGTTCGCACTAATGAGACGAGTCAGAGATATGTGGGAGTGCTCGGTGAGTTGCAGGAAGCTGGGGCGATCGAGTATTCGCTGGTAAATCGCTTGACGCTGGTGGAATTGAGTGCGAAGGGGAAAGAAGTTTTGGCGGATGGCTTGAAAAGTCGGGATTCTCTGTTTGAGTTTGATGGTTCTCAAATCGGTACTCGGCTGGGAAATGCTTTGCTGAAGTGGATTCGGCATCAGGATGGTGCGGCGGGTGTTGGTGTGGAGACGGGGAAGGGGGATGTAGGGGCGATCGCCTCCTATGAAGATTTTAAGGTTGTGGCGATCGATGTGTACGACAAGTTGAACCGGGATTATAACTTAGACGATTTAGTGCCGATTTATCGGATGCGGCGGGCGATGGGAGACAGGATTGGGCGATCGCAATTCAATGAGTGGCTGTTGGAAATGCAGGCTAATGACATTTTTCAACTCATCGGCGGTGAAATGACCGATATCACGATCGATAAAACTCAAGACTCAATCACAACTGAACTCGGCGCACTTCGTTACTACGCCAAACGTCTAAGTTCTAAAAATTGATCTAAATCCTTTGCTTTGGTAAATTCGTTAACCTCACACAAAAGCCATGACGACTCATCCTGTTTCCTCCCTAGAAGACCTTAACGCAGCTCTTTTAAGTCAAAATCCATTTGCGAAACCTCCTTTTCTGAATGCGAGCGATGTTTGGGGAAACGAATTTTTTGATGTTGAAACAATTAATGCCCACGCCTCTGACGCTGCTTTTCATGCACTCGATCAAATTCGTACCGGTCAATACTCGACAACTTCGATCGCGATAACTGCTCAGGATGGCACAGGAAAAACTCACATTATCAGCCGCATCCGCCACCGCCTACAGGCTAAAGGAGGTGGATTGTTTGTCTACGCTAATAAATATGGCGACTTCCGGCAAATTAAGCAAGGATTCCAACGAATTTTAGCCGAAAGCCTAGGAAAAATTGGCTGCCAAGGGGTGAAACAGTGGCAGGAACTAGCAACAGCAATGAGCAATGATGCTTTAAAGGCTGCTACATCCAATCCTAAAATTTATTCTCCTCCTGACTTAGTTAAGAAATTTAAGAAGGGCAAACCATCTCAAGTAAAGAAATGGATCAAAGACCTGACTAAAACATTTTTGCAAGCCAAAGATGTCAGCGATCCAGATATTGTGAAGGCGATTCTTTGGACTCTCTCAGACGATCAATCACTTTATGCAATCAAATGGCTGGAAGGTCAAGAACTAGCTCAATACAAATCCAACGAACTGGAATTGCCCAGCCAGCGACAATCTTTTGATGCAGTTTTACAAATTTTAGATTTGATTAGCGAATATAATGAACTTGTCATTTGCTTTGACGAGTTAGACACGCCTGATGCCTACGACGATATTAGCGGCTTGCACCTCAGCCAAATTGTTGCTGGATTAATCAAAGATTTGCTGCAAAATCTCAATCGCGGTCTAATTCTCAGCGTTATGATGCCTGCTCAATGGAGCAATAAAATAAAGCAGCTACCTGGTGGAGTATCCACTAAAGTTTCGGCCTATGGAAATCCGATTGACTTAAAATACATGGATGCAGAATCAATTGTTAACTTAGTTGGCTTTTGGTTAGATAAATATTATCAACTGCGACACTTAATTGCTCTCGATCGAATTTATCCGTTCAATCAAATTCAACTCGCCGAACTTGGCAAAGCAAAACCTACTGTCAGAGAGGTTTTGAAGTGGTGCAAAGATCGCTGCAAGCCTCCTATTTTGAATCCCAGTGACAGCAGTAAAGCTCCCGATATTTCTAATCCTGTTGAAATTGCTTTCATCAAAGAGTTAGAAGAAGACGTAGAAAATTCTTTAGAAGATAATTATATGCTGGCTGATGCTATTTTATTTGGCTTTCAGAGTTTGATTGGTCAGACGGTGGAAAGGGTAACAGTTCAGTCAGCCACAGATAAAGTTAACAAACGTGGAGGCAAGGATGATTACATCAATTTCAAAGTAATTGGCAAAGACAACGGAAAAGATGTAATCATTGGAGTAGCAGTGCTTCAGTATGCTGGTGGCAGAGGGTTAGGAGCGGGTTTAAGAAGGTTAAATGATTACGAAGCTTTTAATCTGACTCGCGGTTGTTTGGTTCGTTCCCAGAGCAAAAAGATTACTTCATATTTAGAGGAAAAGTATCTTGTACCGCTCATTAAACAGCAAGGTGGAGAGTATGTCCCACTGAAAGAAGATGAAATCAAACCGCTGTTAGCTATTCGAGCTGTTCATCAGAAGCGTGATGTAGATTATGGGGTGAGTGAGGAGCAGATTTTCAATTTCATTGCAGAAAAAGGTGCCCATAAAATGCTAGGGGCTAGCAATCCCTTGCTTAAAGAGATTCTTAGCGATCCGTCCTATAATATTCCTACCGATTTGATTGAAGATGAACTTGTAACTGTAGCGGAGTCTATTATGGCAGATCGATCTGATTCAGAAGAATTAGATGAGGCTTGCGAGAATTTACTGAGCGAGTTTAATTAAGGCTTCCTAAACTATTAATTTCATATTGGGACAAATACTCTCATGTCGCTAGTCAACATTGACAAAGCTATCCGTTTACCCGTCCCAGACGTAGAAGCTTTAATCCAAGGGCGAATGATTGCAGCAATAGTTTGGCGAACGTTTAATCCGGGAGAACAATATGCACTTTATCCTGGCAATATAGCAGGTGATTTGCATTGCGATCGATATTATCGATCGCACTTTTTGCCGATTGCTCAAAAGGCACTTGCTCAGTTAAATTCAGATCGAGTTTCGATCAAAGCTTGGGCTAGGTGCGAATTCTGCAAACCACTGGATAATTCTGAACCCTTAGAGTTAGAGGCTTTGTCGCGATTAACCATCTGGAAAACAGAGGGATTGCAGCAAATTCTCCAGCAGCGTCCTTTTATTTTTGTAGCTTACCTGCGGGTTTATTTGCTACCTCAGCCGCGGGAAATGCCTGTGCATCCCAGCGGCAATTTTGTATCTTTGCCAAAATCCCTAAATGTTACTGATTCTTCACCTGTGTTGAGCGAGTCTATCTTTGCTAAACGCCGTCAAAAGCTGGAAAAACTAGAGCCGCCAGAACATCCAGAATTGGAAGAGTTGCAAAGTGCATTAGTGCATTTATCCGCCACCAACCCAAAAGCCAAACAACTAGACGCAAAAATCAAAATGTTTCTAGGTTGGAGTAGCGATAAGCCTGTAAAACCAATCAAACCGGATTTAGCTTGGATAAAGACTATAGCAACTTTGGGAAATCGCACCAAAGAACTAGATACAAACAAAAGCAACTATCAAGCAGGAACAGACTTTGAAATAGTAGTGCGCGATAGCCTTGAGTTTTTGGGATTTACCATAGATTATGCTCACAAAGGTGGTGCTGGTGGCTTAGATTTATTATGCTCCAAACCTTACCCCTTAGTTGGCGAGTGCAAATCCGGTAAAAAAATCCCTAATGATACAGCAGTTCAATTGCTGAATTTAGGAACGCTACGGCTCAAAGATCAAGAAATACTCGCAAAAGCAACTAAGTTGATTATTGGCCCTGGCGTTCCAACTACTCAACTTATGGATGCAGCAAAAAAACACGGTATGGCAATTATGAACCCTGAGACGCTTGAAAAACTGGTTAAACTTCAAAGCAACTATCCTAACTCGGTGGACTTATTTAAACTTAAAGAATACTTAAAACCGGGACAATCTGATGATGAAGTTGCTAAATATATTGAGCAAGTTGAACAAGAAATTAATGTGCGATCGCACATTCTTGCTATTCTGAAAAAGTATCACGAAAATTCTGGTTCTGAACGAGCAAGTGTCGATGCTCTTAGCGGTGCGTATTCAATGTCTAACCCACCCAAGAAGTTATCCCACGAAGAGTTACACGAAATGTTAGTAGAGCTTTCTTCTCCGCTGACAGGTTATGCAGGGCGAATTAAAGGCGAGAGTTTAGGGCGCGATCGCTTTTATTTCCTGCGCGACTTGCCGATCGATGATTGAGACTAAAAAAGGGCGCTCGCACTTCATCCACTTTCCTAAACAGAATCAGGATCTACGCCCAATTCCCGCAACCTCGCCGCCAATCTTTCCGCTTTCTGCAATTGAGCTTGTTCTGCCTTAATTAACCCTTCCACCAATGGCGGATCTAAAATTTCATTGACTGATAATCTCAGATTGGGAAATACTACAGATACCATTTCTTCACCCGGCCAGTAATTTACCTCTGTATAAATGTCATCACCTTCGAGAAATGCCATAACTCGCACCCGTTGTCTGTTTTCTGTTGGGTCAACAATTACATATTCCGGTACGTTAGCTAGTTGGTACTCTCCTCGTTTAGTTATATAATCTGCCCGCCGATCTTGGCTGACCACTTCTATTACTACTAACGGCGTTTCATCAAAGCCAAGGATGCCGGAACCGGGTCTTGCAAGAGCTTGTTCCCACAAACTTTGAGTGCAGACAACTACATCGGGAATGCGGGATGTAGCATCTTCTGTTCTCACTCCTACAGAAGTTTTTACTACTAAATCGAGATTGTGTTCAGCGAGATAACGCTGTAATTTGTAAACCCAAAATTCGCAGATGCTTGTGTGTAATGCGCTAGCCGTTGCCATCGGGATTAATTTGCCTTTGTACAGTTCGTATTTTACATCAGGATCTCCTTGATAAACTCGGTATTCTTCAAAGGTTAAAGTTGGGGAAGTATCAATTTTCTGGTCGAGTACAACTGGGGCGATCGATTGAGACATAGGTTTTGATATTAGTTGATTTTTATAGACTTTGTAGGGTGCGTCAGGTGAAGTTGTGGGGCGACGATCGAGCGTTTGCGGACTGACGCACCCTACTAACTATTGTAGATCGGATTACCATTTGGGCGAGATCCTCAACAAGGCTGTAGCTGCCTCGCTGTCGAGTGGTTTAGAGAAAAAGTACCCCTGACCGTACTCGCAGCCGATCGCCCGCATTTGAGCCAATTGGACGGCGGTTTCGACACCTTCTGCGACTACCTCCATGCCCAAACTGCGGGCCAGCATGACGATCGCCCGCACGATTTCCAAATTTTCCCCTGCGGCTCCGATGCGGCTGACAAAAGAGCGATCGACCTTCAAAATATTAATCGGGAATTTGTGCAAATAACTCAGAGACGAATAACCTGTACCGAAATCATCAATACACAATCCGATTCCCAAATCTCTCAACTGCGAAAGCATCGCCGCCGCCGCTTCCCCATCTTCCATCACCACACTCTCAGTAATCTCCAACTTCAAACAGCGAGCATCAACACCAGTTTCCTGCAAAACTTGTTTAATTTGCTCGATCGAATCGGGTTCAGAAAACTGCCTCCCCGAAAGATTTACTGCTACTGTCAGACGCGAATTTCCCGCAGATAAATTCAAACTCTGCCACTGAATAATTTGGCGGCAGCTTTCATTCAAAACCCACAAACCCAAAGGCATAATTAAGCCTGTTTCCTCAGCCATCGCAATAAATTCCATCGGGGAAACCAAACCCCGTTCCGGGTGCAGCCAGCGCACCAGCGCTTCAAATCCAATAACTGAGCCGCTTTTCAAACAAACGATCGGCTGATAATAAACAGTAAAAGGACATTCCAATTGAGGGGGAGCAAATTGCGATTTCCGACGTTCCCGCCAACGGTCAATTTCGCCGGGCGGCAAGTTTGGGCCCACCTGCCCACTTCCGAAATCCACCATCGAAGATGTCAAATTTAGTTCTTCAACCGACTCCCGCAAATCGTGTTCCAAGTGCATCAAAGCCACAGCCCGAGTGTGCATCGCACTGGTAAACACTTCGTAGCGAGCTTTACCGAGAGCTTTGGCGCGGTACATCGCAATATCAGCATCGCGCAAAATATCTCCCGGCAACTGATATTTGTCTGTACTCAAAGCAATGCCGATACTAGCAGTAATTAAAACTTTATGACCTTCGAGATAAAGCGGTCGTTCGATCGCCTTGAGAATTCGCTTTGCTTGGGCGATCGCCTCATCAATACCTTGAATTTCTTCGAGCAAAATCACAAACTCATCTCCCCCGAGACGAGCCGCCGTATCGCCCGGTCGCAAACAAGTCAAGAGACGGCGAGCCACAGCCACCAACAGCCGATCGCCCGTGCCGTGTCCCTGACTGTCATTAATCACCTTAAACCTGTCCAAATCCAGAAACAGCACTGCAAACTGATAGTTCGGATGCCGTTTGACGCGGGCAAAAGCTTGCCCCAACCTGTCAGTCAACAAAGCGCGGTTCGGCAACTCTGTCAGCGCGTCGTGAAAAGCATCGTGCAACAATTGGTCTTCAGCCGCCTTGCGCTCAGTCACGTCGTGACAGTTGACGACAATTCCCCGCACCGAAGGTTCAGCCAGCAAATTCGTCGCCACCGCTTCGACAACGCACCAGAAACCGTCCTTGTGCCACACTCGGTATTCCGCCAATCCCATGCCAACTCTCGGCATTTCCATCACACCTTGGAAAACTTGAGCCACCATCGGCAATTCGTCGGGGTGAATCAAGTCAAATACAGAGCGGCCGAGCACTTCCGCCGTCGGGTAGCCCAAAATCCGCTCGGCGGAGGGAGAGACGTAGCGGCAAAAGCCTTTCTCGTCGAGTATCACAATAATGTCTCTAGCATTTTCGATCAGCGAGCGAAAACGCTTCTCGCTTTGCCGCAGTTCTTGTTCCGTGCGCTTGCGATCGGTAATGTCAGTATTCATGTAAATCAGACCGACAATTTTCCCTGCGGGGTCTTTAATCGCATCGGCCCGCAGCAGCACTTGCAAAATTTCGCCGTTTTTAGTGCGGTTGGTAACTTCACCAGACCAAGAATAACCTCGGGCGATCGTGTCAAGTACCTCCCTGGCGACTGCAGGATCTGCAAAAACTGCAGGTACACCTCCAGCCCGTTTAAATTCTTCTGCGGTGTCCCATTCAAATAGCTGAGAAAACGCTGGATTTTGATAAATGTGAGCGCCGTTGGCATCACTCATGCCGATCGCGTCGCTCGAACTTTCCACCGCCTTGCGAGTCAGCACCAGAGCTTCTTCTGCCAGCTTGCGTTCGGTAATGTCAATCCCTACCAGACAAGCGGCGTTTCCCCGATCGTACTTTTGAGCCACAATCAAATAATGTCCCGGCGACTTTCCGCCGTCCGTTTTCACCTTAGCGCTGAGTTCTTTAACAGTTTCCGTAGCGTCACCGGCAAAAAAATCCACCACAAAAGAGTGAAAATCCGAGCTAGCGCCCAGAAAACCGATATCTTGACCGACAAAGGCCGAGGGCGACAAACCGTGCAGTTTAGCTAAGTGGCTGTTCACCCCCAAATAGCGCAAATCCGAGCTAATCCAAGATACTATACCCGGAACAGCTTCTAAAATCGTTTGCAGTTGGTCGTTAGCTTGCTGCAAAGCTTGCTGAACTTCTATGCGTTCGGATAAATCAGATTGAGTTCCGACAAAGTGACTCAAATTACCGCTGTCGTCTCGCAGGGGAGATAGCGACAATTTGTTCCAAAAAGGAGTGCCGTCTTTGCGGTAATTTTTGATTGTCACCTGCAACGATCGACCTTGGCGCAAGGCTTCGCGGATCTTAGCTAGCGTAGTTCGATCGGTATCCGGGCCTTGCAAAAATCGGCAGTTGCGCCCCAAGATTTCAGCGGCGCAGTAACCCGTGATCCGTTCAAAGGCCCGATTGCAATAAATTATCGGACAGTCGGGTGCAATCGCGTCAGCAATGACAATACCGCTGCTAGTAGCTGCTAAAGCTCGATCGCGCAGCCAAAGTGCATCCGACGCAGTATGGCGATCGGCCGCACCCTCCACTTCACCTAAATTAGAAATTGACTGGTTCTCCCGATTTCCCATCAGCCGAACTTTCAAGCAAACCTTTACAATTTCCGAGTTGTTTCTTACTTTAACGTTTTTCTGGACTCGCGCCACGTAAATTGTATATTGGCGGTGAACTACCGACACGAGCCCCGACCCAGAGCATAGGGGCTGCCTGTCCAAAAGCATAATAGTAGATTTCTTGCCTCCTCTACTACTGCGACTTACATCTGGGCGGCAGGCTGCACCCTCTCTTCCAGAGGTCAAAATTCGTAATCCTCGATCGAGAAAGTTAATAGCTGAGTGTATATCCCTGTCGTGTTTAGTATCGCACTGTTACCCGATAGCTTCTTACATTTAGCCACAAGCTACCGACTTGATGGAGGCACGCATGACAAGTTTTTGAACTCGGGAAAAATCTATCTACTTCTGGTAAGCGAGAGTGGCAGGTTTGGGTATAAAAACCCACGTTGTCAAACGTAAGATTTAAACAAGGACACCGTATTTCGCTCCGCTACCCGTCTGGAAATACATCTTTTTTTTTAACGGGCCGCTACTGGCACAACTCAATTTTTTAATTTCTTTTCTACACCCCACACCCATAGCCTTGTCTTTGTAAATCTTCCCGGACATCTCTGCTTTGTATTTAAGCATTGTGCAAAACATCCCCCACCCAACCTGATGAATCGATTTAGCTAAGCAGCGGTTTTCCATCATCCCCAAAACCTTGATATTTGCCACCACCATCACTTGGTTTTCGTTAACTATCCTACGCGATCGCTTGTGGATAAAATCTTCGCGCCAGTTAGTAATTTTCCGGTTAATTCTAGCAACAAATCGATCATATCCGTTTTTGGATACGGTTGCGGTCTGAATTTTGCCCTCAACTAATCTCTGAATAATTGCCGTTACATTCCCTAGTTTTGGTAGCGTAAGGTTTTAGGCATTTAAATTGTCTGTTATCAAACGATACAACAATCATGACCGCTCCCAAAACCCGCCCTGAATATACAAGTTTAATCTGCGAGAGCTTAACAAGTATCAGCAACTTTAACAGACCATAATGTATTTAACTATCGCCCTGTTTTGATTGGAAGCTATGGTATTTAGCTGTATTTTAAAAGAAGTTATTAAAAGCTGCTCCCCGATTTCAGTAGATTTGCAGCCAGCATTGTTAGGAATGACAATTAAATAACTTGCAATCTTTATTGTTCTTGTGGGATGGGCGGGACAGCCCGTCCCACAAACTTGTCTAAATTATTTAATTCACGATCCTTAAGCTGTCGCGCAAATAAACATTGCATATTTAGGGCGGGAGCTCCTGCCCACCCCACAATAATTTTATTATTTTGTGAGACACAGTTTAAATACCGCAACAGCTTAGGATGTTTGACCGAACCGTTCACGCTCTTTATTTAATTGTGGAATTAGCTTTTTAACTTGATATCCAGATGGGTATTTGCTAGTCTATTTGTATGTTTGGTTCATCAAATTCAGACAAGAATTTTCCAGCCGAGGACAACTACTAAAAGCTTTTGCTAATAACTGCTGTTGTTAGATATCTGAATCGAATCTGACTTTGACAACCTTTAAACTCAAGCGAGTGAAATCAATTTGCTGCAAAATAGTCTAACACAAGATTTATTCGTTGCCGACCTGTCCTTCTCCTTCGTGCTGTCGCAGATTGGTCACAAGAGTGTCGTCAACTCGCGTGCAATTCATGTCAACGCCTGCTTGTCGGGTGTGAGGTTTCTTGCTGTTTTAGTTACAAAATATGGCTCGAACAGGTAATTTTTGTGAGTTTTTAGAGAAAAATTTGAGGTTGGTGCAGGTGCAATATTGGCGGGTTGGTGCAAGCAGCAGCGAAAAATTGAATTTCAGTCTGCCAACATTAGAGTCTATTGGTAGAATCGGTCTGACCGCGCCTTACTCAAGCCTCAAGAGTATAAAAAAAGACTCGTTGTGGAAGTGACTAATTTATAGCGATAAATGTCAGAAAATAAGTTAAAGTTACATGAGAAAGCTTGAATAAAGATGTGTAATGTTGCACCCACACCCTTGGCCGGAGACAATTGAAGAGGCGATCGCCATTCAAGAACAGCTTCGGTCATTGGTAATTACCGAAAATCAACTGTCAACAGTTCGGTATGTCGCAGGGGTAGATGTCGGCTACGACAGTGCAAACAGCGTGTCGCTGGCGGCTGTCACAGTTCTGAGCTTTCCCGATTTGCAATTGCAGCAGCAGTCTGTGATTCGCAGTGCTACAGCTTTTCCTTATGTTCCAGGTTTCCTGTCTTTTCGGGAGGTGCCGGCTGTCCTGGAGGCGTTAGAAAATATCAGTTTGAAACCAGATTTGATCTTGTGCGACGGTCAAGGACTCGCTCACCCCCGCAGGTTCGGTCTTGCCTGCCATTTGGGAGTTTTGACGGGAATTGCGACGATCGGAGTTGCCAAAACTCGCTTTGTTGGGGAACATTCAGAAGTAGGGATCGAACGGGGCAGTTGGCAGCCCTTGCTGGAAGAGGGCTCGATCGTAGGGGCAGCGCTGAGGACGCAAACAGGGGTAAAACCGATGTATGTATCGATCGGTCACAGAATAAACTTGATAAGTGCGATCGAGTACGTCCTGCGCTGCACTCCGAGATATCGCTTGCCTGAAACAACTCGATCGGCCGATCGGCTAACAGCGGGATAAGTGGCAAGCCCCGAAGGCACGAGTCGATTTGAGATTTGACTTGCAGCATTGCATCGGGGAGATTGAACAGGGGTCTCAAATTTTGAATTTTTTCCGACTGAAGTCGGAAAGTCAAGTATCCGTTTTGGGACGGGTTCAAAAAAATGAAAAGTAAAAAGACAAAAAAAGCATCCGTCTTGGGACTTTTAATTTTTGAAATATTGTCACCCTGTCAAAAAATTCTTTGAGTCTACCGCCAGTGTGCTTTCGATTCCATCCTTCTAGCGAACTAAAGAATGACTATACCTGAGAAAGAGGTATAAAATTTGGAAGGTTTATAGAATGATTGAAAGACAGTAAAGTGCTCAAACATTGGTGGCTCTAACTGCAGTGCCCGGGCGTGAACTATTTTTAGTTCACATTAGTAAATTAGAAAAGAGTCATTGTGCCAGTTAAACCAAGAGTTTAAATTTGTGTGATGACGTTTGATAATTTACCGTCTGATATCTCACCACTGACTGGGACTACCAACTACAGTGGGAGGCGAAGGCGCGATCGAGCTAAAAAATCAGAAAAAACACAAGGAGACAGTCATGGCTGAGAAAAGCAAACGGGGATTCGCTTCTATGGACGCCGAAAAACAGCGCGCAATTGCTAGCAAAGGCGGAAAAGCAGCGCACGCAAAAGGAACTGCCCACGAATTCACCCCTGAAGAAGCCAGAGAAGCGGGTCAAAAAGGCGGCGAAGCTGTCAGCAGAAATCGCGAACACATGGCTCAAATTGGTCGCGAAGGCGGTCGGAAAAGTCGCAAGAGCGAAGGTTAAGCCTCTTAAAGCCTGGCCTGCTGTGAAACTAGGAGAGGCTGGCGTTTGAGGAGGTGGGGCGATCGAATTCACCCAATCAGCGAGTTCGACCGCCACCTCGGAAAATCGCAAACAGTCAGGGCTCCGCTTCGCAACTGTCAAAACCCCCCTGCCACGAGTTATTAGCAATCGCGGGCAAATCAATAAGTAAGCGCGACTCTGGTGAAGAATTTTGCAGAAAAGAAAAGCTGGCAAGCTGCGCGAGTCAGCTTCTCAAAAAAAGCCAATCAGAGCACTAAAAGCCCCGAATTCGGGGCTTTTTTGTGGAAATCCACAAAATATTTTTTGACAAGTATGAAGTATACAGCGGGCGATCGCGCGCTGGCTAGAAACCAGGTTTGTTTGTAGATTTCTGGTTCTTCTAAAAGTCGTAGAAATCGGGTTTCTAGCCCGGGCGGGCGTAACCCACAAAGCTATCCTATAAGGACGGGGTTTTCAACCCAATTTTCTGATAAATCAGTTAAGATTTTTTTAGATTTTCAGGAAAGTATAGAATCATGACAAACCAGCTCACTTTAACATGGACAGAGGCTGGGGTGCGTCAAACTCAGACGATTCAAAACGGACAGCTAAGCAAAAATTCGGGAACCGTGAGGCTGGGGCGCGATCGAGCCAAGTGCGATCTAGTATTTTTGGATCGCAGCGTATCGGGGCTCCACGTCGAAATATTTTTTAATCAGGAATTGCAGGAGTATGCGGTGCGGAATTTGCGCCCCAGCAATCCCCCGCTGGTTGACGGAAAAATTCTCGCATCGGGCGAAGCAATATTGAGATCCGACAGCCGCATCCAGTTAGGCCAAGTGCAAATCGATGTGGTGTCTGCGCCTGCGGTGCAGGTAGCCGCGCCGGAGACAGTTTTGCTCGGGCCTGGGGTTCCAAGTTCTTGCTCGCCGACGGGCCCTTCAAAATATGGTTTGCAGTGTCCCCATTGCAGCCGTATTTCGCCTTACGCGCACTTGAATGCGGGGTGTGTGTGGTGCGGTACTTCTCTGGCGGCGGCGACGAGTGTGGTGCTTTCTCCGTAATGGTGGGAAAAAGGGAAAATTGAGCGGGAGTGAGTCGATTTTCCCTTGGAGCGATCGGGATTTTGGATTGGCGCTGCAGCATCAGACATAAAAAAGCGATTGAGTGCAAGATATCTATTAGAATCTGGGAGATTCAACCAGATTCTAAAATTTGGGGCCGACGGTGACGAGTGTCGGAAACTTGTATCGGTTTTTGGGCGATCGCCGGTGCTAGGATCGTGCTGAAAACCGCAGCTAATTTTGGCTTCTTAACACTTTTAGACACCATTCAATCCAAAATTTTAAACATCAGAGATAATATGCACCATTGGCAATCCACACTTTAAGTAGGACTCGCAGCGCATTTTCCCGAACCCGATTTCACGCCAAATATTGGGATGAACAACCAGAAATCAACGGATCTTTCCGGTTTCTAGCTCGCCATGCGTCTAAAACTACTAAAGTTTTTGCTATCAGCCCTCATCTCAAATCGCATCTGTCAAATTCAAAAATCTTTTTTCGCAGAAAGCTCAAAGCCGACGGCTAATGTTTAAAAAATCAGAATGAATCCTCAACCCTTGCGCCTGCGACTGACTTGGAAAGATACAGCTACGGGGGATTGTCGCTCCCCCATCCTCGACTTGCCCATCGCTTTGGGACGAATTTTTGAAGCTATGCCCGCCACAATCAATGGGAAACGAGTTTCTCGGATTGCCCTTAGTAGCAGTCAAATTTCTCGCTTTCACGGAGTGATTGCCACCGAAGGCAACAGTATTGTCGTCACTGATACGGGCAGCCGCAACGGTACTTTTGTCAACGGTACTCGCCAAACTCGGTGCATCCTGGCAAATGGGGATATGTTGCAAATCGGGCCCTACGCGATCGGCATTTCATTTGCTGTTAATTCCGCAGAAACCCACTCTGTCAATTCTCACATTTTCTTTAACCCGCAGACCAATGGGCCAGACCCAGCCCTCGGGCCGGAAATGGTGTCGCCGCTTCCTCAAACATTTAGTAGCCGAGAATTTCCGCCGATCGCATTTTTGCAAGCTTCTCGAGTGACAATGCGATCGCTCCAATCGATGGGATTCCCTGTATTTGAAGTTGATTGGGCTGCTGTTGGCGGCGGTTTGGGTAGCTTTATTTGGGTAGATTTGCTGAGAATTTGTGGTGTCAAAGTCGATCGAATTGCGGTTTTGGGCATGGAAAACCAGCCTTACGCCCGCTACCGCCGGTTGTGCCTAAATTCTCAAATTCCGCTGCGGGAACGGCTGCGATCGAATTCTGACTCTTGTCCAGACAACATTTGGGGCTGGCCTCCCTATGCTTTGCGGGAAAGTTGGCAGGAATTGCTCAAAGGGCGTTTGGGGATGTCGCTGAAGTTGATGTGGCAGGTGTTTGCGGAACCGACTTTTGCCGAAACTTATACGCCTCGGGCGGGGAATGTGTTTGATTCTATTGACAGGGAAATTCTGCGAATTGGGTGGAATCAGATGTTTCGCTACGGGAGAGTGTTGGCAATTCGCAAAACTGATGACGGCAGGTACGCCATCGCTTATTCTCGATCGAATGCCAACCAGCGAAACCGCGCTTTTTTAATCGCCAAATATGTACATTTAGCCACCGGCTATCCCGCCATTCAATTCCTGCCAGACTTACAAAAATACCGCGAACAAACCCAGGATTTTAAGTCAGTTGTCAACGCTTACGAAAGCCACGACAGCGTTTACCAAAAGTTGGAAGCCAAGGGTGGCAGCGTGTTAATTAGAGGCCGGGGGATTGTGGCTTCGCGGGTGCTGCAGCGAATTTACGAAGCCAGACAGCAAAACCGCGACATTCAAGTATTGCATTTGATGCGATCGCCCAAACCCCAAGGCAACAAATTTAACCTCGCCGTGCGACAAGTCGAAAATCACTACGAATTTCAACCTTTCAACTGGCCAAAAGCCTCCTGGGGCGGGGAATTGCGAGTAATGTTGGAAAAAGTCGCCCCCGAATTTCGCCCGCAGTTACTCGCAGACTGGGGCGGCACCACTACCGCCAACCGCAGCGACTGGCGGCGCATTGTCAAAGAAGGTTTAAGTCAGGGATGGTATCAAATTACCTTCGGCGAAGTCGAGCGAGTCGAGCGTGACAGTCAAAGGCGCACAGTGACGTACATTCAGGCAAAAGAACTCAAGGGGCAAATTAAGTTAGAAGCTGATTTTATTATTGACGCTACAGGTTTGGACGCTAAGGTAAAAACCAGTCCCTTCCTCAACGATTTGGTAGTTCAATACAATCTTCCCCTCAACGATTTAGGGAGGCTGAGCGTGGACAACGATTTTGAAGTCCCCGAATTGCGTAACACCTCTGCTAGCAGCCCAGAAGGCCGGGTATACGCAGCCGGCGCGATTACTTTGGGAGGGGCTTACGCACCTGTAGACAGCTTTTTGGGCTTGCAATACGCCGCCCTGCGTTCTGTTAAAAGTCTGGCCACCAACCGAGTTTCTGGTGTCCGCAAATTGAGCGTTTGGCGATCGTTCGTGCAATGGTTAAAGTGGATTTTCAATAAATCTCCCGGCTAATTTGAAGAAGTCAGTAGTTATTGGTTATTTGTTATTGGTTATTGGTTATTGGTTATTGGTTATTTGTTATTGGTTATTTGTTATTTGTTATTGGTTATTGGTTATTGGTTATTGGTTATTGGTTATTGG
>NZ_JADEWV010000109.1 GCF_015207455.1 Microcoleus sp. LEGE 07076 | reverse complement strand
CGATGCCGCTCGATCGGTGGTTGTTTCAAGGCATGATGAAAATGAATATGACTGTAGCAGGTCAGGCGGCCTTGGGAAATGCTTTTTTCTGGACTGCAAGTACGCCTAGCATTATCTGGAAATTAGTTGGTTTGCCCATTTTTGGTGATGGTTGTTAAGTCTGAAATCCACGATCGATCTCGCTTGTCTACTCGTTCCCAGGCTCTGCCTGGTAACGCAGATCCGGAGGCTCTGCCTCCAATTACTCGTATTACTCGTTCCCAGGCTCTGCCTGGTAACGCAGATCCGGAGGCTCTGCCTCCAATTACTCGATTACTCGTTCCCAGGCTCTGCCTGGTAACGCAGATCCGGAGGCTCTGCCTCCAATTTTACCAGAGAAACAAGGCTCTTTTTCCAAGTAAACCAAGCGAGGCAGAGCCTCTGGAGATTGATTCCCAGGCAGAGCCTGGGAACCAGTTTAAATCGCAGAGTTTGATAACCAGTAAAATTAAAAACAAAAAGTAGGGGGTTTTATGGCTACTGTTGATGAAAAAAGTATGGTTCCTACAATTTTAATCGGAGTAGGAGGAACGGGTAATGAAGTGCTAGCAAGAGTGCGCCGTTTAGTAGAAGAAACTTACGGAAGCTTAAAGAACTTTCCAATTATCAGTTTTCTGGTAATTGATACAGACAAAGATTACAAACTAAGCAACCCTGCAGCAGGCGGAACTCCATTTAAGGACAACGAGAAATACTTTGCTAAAGTCAGCGGTAATGAAGTTGAAAATATCATGTCCAATATGGGCAACTTCCCCTGGATCGAAGCTTGGTTTCCTAATGAATTAGAGCGCAACATGACGGCTTTAGAAGCGGGTGCTGGACAGATTCGTGCCTGCGGTCGGTTTGCATTTTTCTGCAACTATCACAAGATTAAACAAGCATTTAATGGGGCGTGCGATCGCGTAAAAGGTCACGACAATTGGATGTTGGAAAAATACAACGTCAAGGTAAACACGAACTCCATCAACGTGTTTATCACCGGCTCAATTTCTGGTGGCACCGGTAGCGGGATGCTGATCGATATTGGCTATGCTGTCCGCAAGTGGCTGCAAGGATCATCGAGCGTGACAACTACAGCGATTGTGCCGATGCCTAACGCTTTTGCTGGCATCAATGTAGGCGATCGGGTTGTGGCTAACGGTTACGCAGCCTTAATGGAATTGAGCTATTTTTCCGACTACCGCACAGAATATGCAGTTCAATACAGCGCCGGTTTGATAGATGAAATCCGCGACAAAAGACCTGCTTTTGACTTTACTTATTTAGTCGGAACTAAAAACGGTGAAACTGAATTTCCCCTAGACCAAATTCGGGAAATGATCGGTCAGAATATCTTTCTGGACTTGACCTCAGATTTTGCTCCCCACAAGCGATCGATCCGAGATAATATTAAAGGTTCTTGGGCTGCACAAGACCCTGGTGGTCGCGGCTATTCCAAACAATTTATGAGTTTTGGGCTGTCAACAATTGAAATTCCGATCGCCCAAATTCGCACATCTTTATCCAATCGGCTAGCTGCTGATTTTGTGACTTGGTGGCTGAACGAATCTGTGCAATTAGTTCCCAATCTCTTGGAGGTGGTACAAAGTGACCTCAAACGGGTTCGGTTGACAGAAATGGAAATGCTGACTGATTTGAGCGCTGCGGGCGATAAATCTTATTTAGCAGAACTTTCCAACTGGGTAAACAGCATCCGCAACGAAATTAATGCAGATAAAAAAATGCAATGCACCCAACAAGGATTCTTGGGTATTTTCGGCTCGGAAAAAGGTAAGATTCTGCAATTTGTCAATTACTTGCAGAAAAAAGTTGAGGAATATCGCAGCGATCACCTGCGCGAAATGAGTCCCGACGAACGGCTGCACGGCGATTACCTGCAAAAAATGTACGATAACCGCAACCAGATTATCAAAAAAGGACGCAAAAGCCTAGAAGCGGAGTTTTACACGATTCTGGAAGACCGCAACAAAGGGCCTAAATTTGCCGATGCTTTTATCACCACAGTGCGGCAGATTTTTGAGAATGCTGTTGAGAAGTTTCGCCGGGAAGCCGAAAAAGTTTGGGAGCCAAATGAGGATCGCTTTCAGCAACAATACCAAAAGGGTTTGGAAGAGATTAGACACTTTCAAGAGCAGTTTGGTTTGAGCAAACAAGATGCTATGGAAAAGTATTGTGCTACGGCTCTGGGCGGGTTAGAGGGGAGTTTGATTGCAATTGTTCAGCGCAAATCTAGAGCGTTGGGATTGGAAGTAATTGTCAGGCTGCAAGAGCATTTAACAGAGTTGGAAGGCCGTTTGGCTCGCTTAAATCAGAAGTTGCGCCAAAATCGCGATGACTTTCAAACAGCAGCAGACAAACAAGCAAGCAGTGCTGATGTGCTTGTAATTAACGGTATCAAATTGTTTGACCGCCAGCAGCTAAATGACTTGTACCGAGATGCGATCGAGCAATTAGCAGGTGCTTCCGAAGGTGCAAAAAGCAAGTATGAGTTGGGGATGGACGGAGTTTGCAGCAATTTGTCGAGTCAAGTGCTCGCAGAAGCTAGTCCGCTGTGGAAACAAAGCCGGCAAGCGGATGAGGTGATGCGGCTGTTTGATTTGCCGCAATTGCAGGACGTGCAAGATCCAGATTTCAAGGAAATTATCGATCGAAAAACGCGGTTGGTAATTAAGAATGTACCTAACAGCAGTCGCTTGAAGCGAGATTTGGGAGCCTGCGACGGACTGTTCAAAATGTTTAAAAATGACGAAGGTGACATCCGCAGTCAATTGGCGATCGCCTACGACAAATCTAAACCCTTAATTTTGCTTTCCAGACCCATTATGAGTGGTAAAGATGCAGGGTTTACGGAAGCACTCAACACCAAAGCTGCCCTCGTTGGCGGGCGTAACGGCACTGAAGCAGCCGCCATCAAATTAATTCCTTTGCTCCGAGAACGGGTGGGTAGCAATGATGCAATTACCCCGCTGGGAGAAGACGAACGCCACCGGATTGTTTTTGTGCAAGAAGTCGGCGGTTTTTCGCTGCGCTGTATTGAAGGAATGCGTGAATTGCGACAGTCTTATCAAGATTGGAAAGGGCAATCAATTCAAGCAAAACGGGCAAAAGCGAAGGGAGAAAGCAAAGATCCTCCGATCCCAGTTCATATTCAAAAAGAAGCGCCTTTTTGGGATGTGTTTCCAGAGGATCCGAAGATTTTACAATTGGTGGTGCAAGCACGAGCATTAGGAGTTATCCGGCGGGAAGAAAACCGCAATACGAAGGAAAATGTGATTCGCTACACGGTAAGAAATGTGCTGGGTCAAGAGAATGTAGACCTGGCTTCGAGTTGGGAAGAAACGGTGCAACTTTTGGAAGTTGTGGCCTGTCGTCCTGACAAAGAAGAGATTCAAAAACAGGTGACGGCAATCCTGAATGCGACGGAAACTTTGCCACAAAAACAACAGCTATTCAGCCAGTTGAAAGCATATCTCGACGAGCGGGAAATTGAGTTAGACAAAGAAGGAGGAAATGAAAGCCCTGTTTATAAACGAGAGCTGAAGATTATTCAAGAGGCGATCGAAACTTACAAGTTGTCTGCGCCGGAACCCGGAAAAACTCCGCCGCCGCCTCAACCAAGTGGAACGGCAGCACCTCCAGAATTGGGCAGCATTTATACCGCTCCTACTGTGATTAATGCTCCCGCTGGTAATGCTGCACCGCCAATTCAACCGCCGACAGTACCTGCACCAGACTTTGTATTTTGTACTAGCTGCGGCCACAAAAATCCAACGAGCTCGAAATTTTGTGCTAAGTGCGGTACGCGGTTAACTCAAGTTGGTTGAGGGTTTTTGTAGTTATGCTAGGGCGAGAAACCGGGTTTCTACGATTTTTGCGTTTGGTAACGATAAATCTACAAAGAAACCCGGTTTCTGAGGTCACATAGCTAGCTGAGGTAGGGATAAACCGGGTTTCTACGAGTTACTCGTTCCTAGGCTCTGACTGGGAACCAGTTATAGAAACAGGATTAGTAAATAGTGATGATACCAGAACTATCGGCTGGAACTTCGATTGAAAATCGCTACGAAATTACTCGTTCCTAGGCTCTGCCTGGGAACACATATCTAGAGGCTCTGCCTCTAATCATAGCAAGCGAGGCAGAGCCTCTGGACATCGGTTCCCAGGATCTGCCTGGGAACCAGTTAAAACCAGTTAAAGCGAGGCAGAGCCTCTGGACATCGGTTCCCAGGATCTGCCTGGGAACCAGTTAACCAGTTAAGGAAGTATAGAAGCAGGATTAGAAAATAGTGATAATACCAGAATTATCGGCTGGAACTTTGATGAAAAATCGCTACCAAATTGACCGACTTTTGGGTCAAGGTGGATTTGGTCGCACCTATTTAGCGTTAGATCGAAAAAATAATCATAACTGCGTTCTCAAGGAGTTTGCTCCGAGCAATACCACGGCTGCGGCATTGCAAAAAGCTAGGGAATTATTTGAGCGAGAAGCCAAGATTTTATCCACGCTCAATCACCGCCAAATTCCGGAGTTTCTGGATTGGTTCGAGGAAAATGGGCGCTTGTTTATTGTGCAGGAATTTGTCAACGGTACAACTTACGAAGTTTTACGTAAAAGTAAAAGTTTCTGTGAAAAAGATATTGTTGAATGGCTGCGGGAACTTCTGGAAGTGCTCCAGTATATTCACGGAAAAGGGATTATTCACCGAGATATTTCGCCGGATAATATCATGCTGCCAAATGGTAAACCAAAACCGGTGTTGATTGATTTTGGGGTGGTTAAATATGCGGAGACACAGCTTGCAAATGGCGGGGGTGTTGCTAATTCTCACCAACCTACGCAGGTGGGAAAAGCAGCTTATTGTCCGTCGGAACAGTTGCGGGGCGGCGAGTGTTACCCGAATAGCGATCTTTATGCTTTGGCTGTGACGGCGATCGTCTTGTTAACTGGTCGAGAACCAAATACTTTGATTAATTATGATGGGGAGTGGGAGTGGCGATCGCACGCGAATGTCACGGACAAACTGGCTGGGATACTTGATAGGATGTTGGAGAAAAAACCGAGCGATCGCTATCAGTCAGCGAGAGATGTCTTAAATGCTCTCGATAATAATAGCAAAACACAAGGAAAAAATTTTATGGGTCAATTTAATAGTGATACTGAAATTAGTTCAGATCCCGGACAATCTACAACTGAAATTTCTACAGGCAATCAATACTCGCCTGCAAGCAATCAATATCCAGACAATCCATACAATCCTAAACCGCCCGATCGCAATTCAAGTCAATGGAAAACGATCGCCCTAATTGCTTTGCCAATTCTGCTGCTAGTCGGTGGAGTTGCCGCCCTTGAGTCGCCCCGCATCGGTTTTTTGTGCGGTGCTCTCAATAACTGTGCAGCGGATAAACCCTTTAATGAAAGTTACAACAGCGCGGTCAAACAGGCTGGTGACGCTCGTGTTTTAGGGCAAAATGCTCAAACAGCCCAAGAGTTGGAGACGGCTCGCGATCGCATGAAAAGCGCGATCGACCAACTATCCAGCATTCCGCAAACTGCCAAAGTCTACCCCGATGCCCAAAAGCTGCTACCTTCCTATCAAAGCGAGTTGACGGCGATGGAAGCGCGTTTGACAAGGGAACAACAAGCCCAGAAACAGTTAGAAGAAGCTATGGCGATCGCAGCCGATGCGCCAAAAGCAACCGAATTGTCAACACAGAAAGATTTGTGGATTCAAGCAGCAGACAAACTCAAAGCAATTAGTTCCGATTCCTTCGTTGCTGACAAAGTGAAAACTCTTTCTGCAGAGTACGATCGGCAAATTCAAAACATTGAAACTTCCATCCGCCAATCCCCCAGCCCCGAACCGCCGAGTCCCGAACTCGCACCAACTCCTGCTGACGACCTTTTTAAACTCTCACCCGATAACCGCGAACCCTCACCAGCGCCAGAAGTCTCGCCCTCTCTCCCCAATGCCCCAACTCCTAAAGACGACCAACCCCTCTTTTAATCTCGCCCACTAAGAAAATTACTTTCAAACCCTATCTTTTGAGAAATAATTTTGCTATAATCCCCATACAGATGTCACAGTTACGATCGCCACTCATACCAAATCCAGGTTACTTATCCCCTCGATCGCGAGCCTGAAAGTAGGGTGCGTCGCCGCGAACAATTCTCGCTATGAATCGAGATGAAACTCGCGACGCACCCTACCCATCATCGCCAGGATGGCTGACTCGGATTTGGTATCATATCGTGTCTGGTCGATTGCCATAATAAAAAAGGTTGGTAGTGCGGACTAAAGTCCGCTGCATTTTGCGGACTTTAGTCCGCACTACGAACCTCGCTTCACCTATTTTGAATCAGCTATCAAATCAAACAAATCCATCAAACAAATTAAGGAATAAAATTGCCAATGAAAATTCAGCCACTGAGAACGTTGATTGCTGCGTCGGCGATCGCACTTGCTACCACAATTGTTGCTAGTATTCCGACTCCCGCGCAAACCACGGGCTTTGTCTGTGGGAAAATTGCAGGTGCGCCAGCAACTATTTTGCAAAGACCGGGCGGCAACGTCACAGTAATCAAGTGGATTTCTAATAGTTTTTCGGATTCTGGATTCGATGCTCAGCGCCGGTGCCAACTGGTATCTGACAGATTTCAACAGTATCACAAAACGGGAACGCTCAAATACTTGACAACCGGAGTGATCAACCGACAATCGGTAATTTGTGTTGCCAACCGTCGGGGGGGCGACTGCGCCCGCGAGTTGCCGAACAACGGCTTGTTATTTACAGTGAAACCGGGAGTTGATGCGCGAGATACATTAAAACGGCTGTTGAATTTGCGCGATCGAGCCAGCACAAATGCACTCAACGAAAGCGCGCCTTCTAGTCGAGTACAAGTCGAAATTAACGATCGGCTTTACCTCGACATGGCCGAATATCTCAACAGCCAACCGACAGAAGCTGCATCTCCGCAGTCTGTGGAATCGGATGCTAACAACCAACTTTTTTAAGATGGGACGGCGGTTGAAACCGCACAAACAAATGAATTCCACCGGCACCTGCAGGTTTTGTTTGATTTTCTGACGGTTTCAACCGCCCGGTCTTCTTTTCATGGCAAAGGAGGTGATTTGTGAAACTTTGGGTATTGAATTCAATTCCAACAACATTAGCATTTACCTTGGCAAGCACAATTACTTTTAGTAGTGCCAGTAACGCTAGAGAATTAACTTTTTTTTGCGGTACTGTTGATGGCGAACCAGCAATCATCGCTGAAACACCGCAGGGCAATATCCCAGCAATTAGATGGGTATCGAGCGATTTCCTAGTTTTAGGAATTAATTCTCGATCGCAGTGCGAAGAAATGGCCCAAAAACTTCAAAAAGATTGCGCTAGACAAATACCTGGCAGCCAGCAAACAGCAATTTGCAGCATTATTCAAGGAGGTAGTTTCGACAGGGGAAATGCGCTAAATTTTGATTTAGAAACGGATGATGCGGATAAAATGACACCTCTTTGGGGCTCAGACATTCAACTCTCGAAAGCCCCGGAAACATCGCCAATGTTTCCTGTTTGTATTCAGATGAATGTTTTTCTAAATGGGTTGGCCCCAGCAGTCGCAGTTCCGGGCGATCCAAATATTTTCGCCGCTCCCCCATCTGGGGACAACATCAAACGCGAACCAGAGCCGGCGGGTTCTTTGTGGTAAAAAATATCTGGCTAATTCGGTAGATAGAAATCAAAAATAATTCCTTAAGATTAGGGATGGAGTGTATGACAATTAAGTTTAAATACGGACTTTCAGCGGCGCTGATCGGTGCAACAATTGCGATCGTACAAATGCAAAATGCTGTAGCACAATCAGCAGAACAAGTCAACAAAATTGCCGAACAAATTACAGTATTAATCGAAGGAGAACAAAATCAGGGTTCGGGGATAATTATTGCTAGGGAAGGAAGTACCTATTATGTACTGACTGCCAAGCACGTAATAGCGGGAGGAGGCGAATTTAAAATTGTCACGCCCGATCGCAATTCCTTCCGATTCGACAGCAGCAACACGATCCAATTGCCGGGAGTCGATTTGGCGATCGCGCCCTTTGTCAGCTCGGGCAATTACGAGATAGCACAGTTGGGAGATTCTAAAACAGTCAACGTAGGAGAACAAGTCTACGTTTCCGGCTGGCCAAAGCCAGGGGAAACGATTAACAGACAAATTCGTCAGATGACAGCAGGACAAATTTCAGCTCGCGAACGGGTAAATGACGGGTATGAATTGATCTATACAAACCCAACTCGTCAGGGAATGAGCGGCGGGCCGATCCTCGATGTTCGCGGCCGCGTGATTGGGATTCACGGACGTACAGATGCCAACAGAGAAGATACGATCGCGAAAGCGTGGGTAAACTTGGGAATTCCGATCAATACATTTGTGGAACTCGCTCCTAAAGCTTATGCCGAACAGGGCAAAGAAAAACTCAAACGGCAAAACTATCAAGGGGCGATCGCCGATTTCAGCCAAGGACTGCGATTCAATCAAAACTCCGCCGATGTTTTTAACGGTTTAGCTTATGCAAACTTCGCTCAAAAAAATTACAAAGCAGCCCTAGAAAATGCCATCAAAGCTATCCAAAACAATCCCCAATTAGCCGAAGCTTACCGCGTTCGGGGCGCTAGCAATGCTCAACTGGGAAATCATAAAGAGGCGATCGCCGATTTCGATCGAGCTATTCAAATCAATTCTAACTTTGCAGATGCCTACGGTCTCAGGGGAGTCAGCCGAGCTCAAATCAAAGATTATATAGGAGCCAACACCGACATTGCCAAAGCCATCGGCCTGGCTCCCAACAGCGCGGTGGGCTACAACCGCCGCAGCGAAGTCCGCCGCATCGTCGGGGACAACGAAGGAGCGAATGAGGACGCTCAAAAAGCAGCATCCCTCGATCGAGGATTTGGGAATGAAGACGGCTTCCAAATGGCACTCAACAGCGGACTGGGAATCTCTTTGTCTCAAAACCAAATTGCCAGAAACCAAGTTGATAGAGTGCAGCCACAGCGGCCGGCCCCGACTATTGCTCAAACACGTCCAGTAGCAAATAACTCCCTAGAAGCAAAGCAACCAACAGCCGCACCAGCGCCGACACCAAACCCCCAGCCGCGCCGTCAGCCAGCACCTGTGGCGGTACGACAGGCGACATCGCCAGGAGCAGAATCAGCAATTCAAGCCTTAATTCGCGGCCAGCAAACTTTCCGCACGCGCAACGGTGCATTTACCGGTACCGTCAGTTTGCTGCAACGCTCTTTCAACATTCAACTTCCCATGTCAAAGTTCAACTTTGCCATCCACACAACTACTAGGGGAGCATATCACTATGCTATACCTGTGAGTTCCAGCCAAAAAGCCTATGTGGGAGCGGTGTTTTTGACAGAAGCAGCTACTAATAGCAATCCTGTCACAGTATCGATCGTCTGCGAAACCGATGAAGCCAGCAACATCCGCCCGCCAGATCCGCTGTATGTACAGGGTGTGCCGGTTTGCCGTCCGGGTACCTCGCCGGTGGGTGCGAGCAGTTTGCAGTCGGGAAATTCTGAGCCTCTAACCAATAACCCGCCTGTTTCTGAAAGGGAATGGTAACTTTTGTTGCCAGAAAAATAGAGATTTAAAAGGTAGAATCTCTGAAAAAATTGTTGGATAGCTTAATTTTTTGAATTGTAAATATTGAACGCCAGAAGCGGTGATAATTATGAAGAAATACAAGTTATTGAGTTCGATGGTGGCTGCTGGTTCGATCGCAATTGCTGTAAGTGCGATCGCAACTGATGCTAGCGCTCAAAAAACCACAATTCAAACCAAAGCCTTTGTCTGCGGCACAAGCAACGGCGCTCCCGCAACCATTGCTCAGACTAATCGCGGTGACGTACCGGTGATCCGGTGGACTTCCGATCGTTTCCGCGAAGCCGGCTACAGTCCACAACGGCGCTGTCTTGAAGTATCAGCAAGGTTCCACCAATACTTCCGAAATCAAAAACTCAACTACCTGACTACTGGTATTATGAACAACCAGCAAGTCGTTTGCGTAGCAAACGGTGAAGGAGGAAATTGTACTGGATTGCTGTTCACCCTCAAACCGGGGAGCGAGCCCAATCAAGTATTAAAAAATTTACTTGCTGTGCGCGTCCGCGCCTCCGGGCCGCTCAACGAAAGCGCGTCTCGTGTTTATATAGACATGAGCGAATATCTCCAACAGGCTGCTGTAGAAGACCCGCAGAATTCCCAATCCGATAACCCCGTCTGGTAAGACTTCCGTAAATTCTGTAACATTAATGAATTGGTTTCCCCTAGCGTTCTTCAGTTGTACTGCTGGCTTGTTAACCGGAGTAGCAGTTCAACTACACAATCGAGGTTTCTCAGCAGCAGAACTTGTCCGCACAGATTTATGGCAGCAACCTCAAGCATCTATATTTCAACTAGGCAAGCCACCTGTGAAGTCACCAGCAGCTCAACCGCTGAATTTACCCGCCAAACCCCTAAAACCGTCAGTGCAAAACCAGGGAGAATCGCTTCCTCAGAGTGCGGGAGATTTAGCCCAAAAAGCTATGCTCCAAACAGCTCGTTCAATTACCGTGAAAGTGCTTGCAGGAGACAGTTGGGGTTCCGGGACGATCGTTGAGAGACAAGAACAAGTTTATACTGTGCTCACCAACGACCACGTATTAGAGTCAGCAAAAACATATCGAATCCAAACTCCCGACGGCAAAATTTACTCCGCCACCCGATATTTAGCAACTCAATTTGTAGGCAAAGATTTAGCACTATTGCAATTTCGCAGTACCCAATCCGACTACAAAATAGGCGTGCTAGGAAGTTCTTCAACAGTCAAAGAAGGAGACCAAGTATATGCTGCCGGGTTTCCTTTTGAAACTGCAAAATCAGCAGATGCAGCGGGATGGAAATTCACGACCGGACGAGTATCGCTCATACCTGAAAAATCCCTGGAGGACGGCTATCAACTGGGTTATAACAATCAAATAGAAAAAGGCATGAGCGGCGGGCCAGTGCTGAATTTAGCCGGTGAGGTGGTAGCTGTGAACGGAATGCACGCTTACCCGCTTTGGGGAGATCCTTATGTGTTTCAGGACGGCTCGAAACCTTGTGAACCAATGCGGCAATTGATGGTGC
The DNA here is from genome assembly GCF_015207455.1 of Microcoleus sp. LEGE 07076. Lineage (GTDB taxonomy): Bacteria > Cyanobacteriota > Cyanobacteriia > Cyanobacteriales > Microcoleaceae > Microcoleus. The sequence goes on along the minus strand of NZ_JADEWV010000109.1, from coordinate 11,162 downwards.
GATCGAGTTGGGGAATTCCCATCGAAAAGTTTTTGCAATCAGCACCGCAGTTCTCGACTAAAAAAGCTGAAAAAACGCCTAAAAATATCAGTTTAGATCCACCATCTCAGTTGTTGGCTCAGCAGTCGGAGAAATCTAATTTAACAGTTTCCCAAGCTGTTTCTAACACTGCTAAACTGATGCGGCAACAGGCGGCGGCGGCGAAAAGTTGCACTCAGCTTTAGTTTACTCTCAGGTTCTCCAGTTTGTTTTTAGCAGGCGAGAAACCCGGTTTCTACGAATTTTGGCTTTGGTAACGAGAACTTTACCAAAAAACCGGGTTTCTGAGGTTGTCGTGTTTGTTTTTACAACAAATCTTTCAATTTTTCATCTTCTCCCAACACTTTGATGACCTGTTTAATCTCCTGAGTTCTATCTTTTTTCACAATCAAAGTCACATTCCCATCTCTGACAACTACCACATCTTCTAAACCAATGGTGACAATCACTTCATTGTCATCCGCTGCGTAGAAAATGCCGTTTTTGGTGTCAATTCCGACGTGTTTTGCTAATTCCACATTCGGCTTGTCTCCTTGCAGCAAACGGGCGATCGCATTCCAATCTCCCAAATCGTCCCAACTAAAGCCTACGGGCAACACACAGGCTTTTTTCGTCTTCTCCATCAGCGCGTAATCGATGCTAATTTTTGGCAATTCGGAGTAAGCAGCAGCGCCTTTTGCTTCCAAAGCTGCCATCATTTCCGGTACATGATTTCGCAATTCTGTCAATACTGTTCCGACTCGAAATACAAAGATTCCGCCGTTCCAGCTAAACTTACCGCTGGCGACAAATTCCTCAGCCGTGGCCCGATCGGGCTTTTCAGTAAACCTCGCCACCCGATACGCCGGAAAACCACCAAAACTGCCGATTTCTTCGCCTTGTTCGATGTAGCCGTAGCCAGTGGAAGCATAACTCGGTTTGACACCCAAAGTGGCGATCGCATCCTGATTTTTCGCCAAATCCGCCGCCGCCTCCAAAGTCTTGACAAACTCCTGCGGTTCCCCAATCCAGTGATCCGCCGGGAAAAAACCCACAACCGCATCCTCACCGTAACGCTTCGCAGTTTCTATAGCAGTCCAAGCCACCGCCGGCGCAGTATCCCGGCCCTCCGGTTCCGCCAGCAAATTCTGGGGCGACAACAGCGGCAACTGTTCCCGAACCCCGTCGGCCAACATTTCCGACGTTACCACCCACAAATCCTCCCAACCGTTACCTAATTCCAAAAGTCTTTCAGCAGTAGCTTGCAGCAAACTCTTGCCGCTACCGTCAAGACTCAAAAACTGCTTGGGGCGCTGTTTGCGACTCAGCGGCCAAAAACGTTCGCCTTTACCGCCGGCCAGAATCACAGGAATTAAGGTTCTACTCATTGTTTAAAGTTTAAACAGTTCACATCTATTTTGCCTTGATACCTAGAGGGTGTTTGTAAAGAATTACTGAGAAAGATTGACTGTTGACTGTTGACTGTCTCGCTATATACCGGTTCTGTGTAACATGAGGTGCTCTGCTTCGAGCGGTAATAGGCAATAGGTAATAGGTAATTGCAGGATTGGTAATTAAGAGGAGGGTTATACCAATTTTTTATGAGGCTGCATAGAATGCGATCCCCCCGGCGCCCTCCTTACCTTATCCGAAACGAAAAGTTTGAAACACAAAGCGGGCAATGAAAATGGCTGCCAAAATCCAGGTGACAACAGAGACTTCGCTCGATCGACCTTTAACCAACTTAGTAAAGGGATAGAGAATTAATCCGGCTGATAACCCAGCCGCGATCGAAAAGCCCAACGGAATGAAAAATATCGTCACAAAAGCAGGAATAGCTTCGGTTAAATCGTCCCAGTTAATGCTCGTAATGCTACTCATCATCAAGACTCCGACAATCAGCAGCGCTGGGGCTGTCGCAAAGGCAGGAATAGCTTCAAAAATTGGCACGAATAGTAGCGCCACCAAAAACATGATAGCTGCGATCGCAGCCGTAAAGCCTGTCCGCCCGCCCTCAGCCACTCCGGCTGCTGACTCAGCAAAAGTTGTCACCGTCGAGGTGCCCAAAACGGCTCCTACGGTTGTACCGATCGCATCTGCCATCAGCGCCTGATTAGCACGCGGCAGTTCGCCATTCTCGTCGATATAACCTGCTTGTGTCCCCACACCAGACAAGGTACCGATCGTATCGAACATATCCACAAATAAAAATACCAGCATCGCCGCTAAAAAATCGATGAAGTTGCTGGGATTGACTCCCGACAAGCCCACAAAAGCCTGACCAAATAAATGAGACGGAAAGGTGGGAATAGCAGCAATCCCGCTGGGTGCAGGTGTGACTCCTAATATCCATCCCAAGATAGCGGTTCCGGCTATACCCCAAAGCAAAGCACCTTTAACCCGACGAACAATGAACATCACCGAGATGAAAATGCCAAACGTTGCTAACAGTGTTGCTGGTTCTCGGAAACTGCCGAAGGAAGTTTTGGTTACTTCGTTGGCGACAATCAAACCAGCCCCCCCAACTTTCACCGCACCGCTGAGTCCGATATAAGCGAGAAACATACCAATCCCAACCGTGGTGGCTGCCTTAATCGAGTTCGGCACAGCGGTGACTAAGTGGCGGCGAATGTCGGTCAATGTCAAAGCCACGAAGATTAAACCTTCAACAAGTACGCAAGCCAGTGCAGTACGCCAATCAATTTTCAGCCCTAAAACTACTGAGTAGGCAAAAAAGGCATTTGTACCCATACCGGGGGCTAGGGCAAACGGATAATTGGCTATAAGTCCCATGCACATTGTGCCGATCGCGGCTGAAATCCCGGTCACGACAACCAGTTCCCCAAACAAATCTTTGGGCTGGTTGAGGAAGACAGCATCCGATAGAATCAGCGGATGGACAACCAGTATGTATGCCATCGTCATAAATGTCGTCAGTCCCGCTAAAGTTTCAACCCGAAAGTTAGTCTGGTAAAAATCGAAGTTGAAGTAGTTGGCGATCGCTGCGGCTGGGCCGGTATAGGTTGGTGTGTGTGGTTGCTGCTGAAGCTCTTTTTCTATGTTGCTCATTCAGTTGTCTCCAAATAAATGTTGTTCGGGCGCGTCCACCACGTTTTCCACAAACAAGCTGCGATTTTCAAAACGATCGCTGCTGTGTTTGTGTATTAAATCTGTGACTAAATTATGCGAAAGATTCAACACTTTTTGTTGTTCCAGATACAAAATAATTGATTTTTGAGAATATATAATAACTAGCTAGATACAAATAAACATTCTCCGGTCATAGAATGTTTATTGCTATCACCAGCCTAGGAATTGCTTGATTTTTAATTGCTAGGAACACAGCTTGAGGAAGTGACCCAAGTTTTTGAGTGCTCGTACAGCGTATGCCAGATTTATGAAGTAAGTAGAAAGGCGTGAATATTTGTAGTTGGTACGAGGCAGGAGTCAGGAGACAGAATGCAGGAGAGATTCTGGTTTTAGCCCCATCGATATTTCTGAACACAGTTGTGTTTTTTCCCACCGACTTAGTTACACCCCAGAAACCGGGTTTCTTTACAGTTTTATCCGGATAATATCATTTCCGGTTGCATCGGTATTATTCAAACAGCGAACGGTGAACGGTGAACAGTCAACATCAACAAAAGTGCAACCGGAATTGAGCTAACTGATTTTCTTCAATAAACCCGGTTTCACGCGTACTGCACCGTAAGGGAATACGCTATATATTTTAGATTAAAAATTGCAAATTACTGAATGTATAATGACCGCAATCGCGCGATCGCAGTTGCAGCTTTTTTGGGGAATTCCGAACAGTAGAAAGTATAAATTGAGACCTACAAGCCAAAGGTGCAAATTCTCGCATTCCTCATAGCAACTGTCAAAAGTATTCCTGCACAATAATTTTTGGTTTTTTTTGGCTCAACCCGAAGTCCAAAAAACATCTCCAACAATTCTCGATTCTCCAGGAAGCGAGCCTGCTGTTTACAAGCTTCTTAGAATTCGTATCGAATGCGTCGCCGCTCGAAAAGTCGATTGAATTTAAAAGTCAAAGAGCGGCGGCTCACCCTAAAAATAATCTTGCCTAAAAGTTGAACAATGGTATAAATTGTGACCGAGACCCAAAACGGATACCAACCCGGACGACTGCCGTGAAAAGATGAAAATTTTAAAGCTTAGTTCCAGCTATCTTCATCTGTGGAGTCAATCGAAAATGGAAAATCGACAGGGGGCGATCGCACATACTTTGTCAGGTTGCGCCCGGAAAGCCGAAAAAACTTTAAAATGAAAAAATAGTGCAGTCAAATTCACCTTCTCAGCGAACACCTGGGAATGCCAATTACCAACACCACCTCAACTTTGATTCAAGCCGAAACACTAGAACTATTAGAATGGCCCCGCCTGTGCCAGCACTTGGCTACCTTCGCGGCCACCAAACTCGGCGTCGCCGCCGCCCTTGACCTCCAAATCCCGGAAACTCAAGCTCAAACAGCAGAATTGCTCGCCCAAACTCAGGAAGCTTACCAGTTAGAGAGTCGCCCGGGCGCTGCTTTGAGTTTTGAAGGCATCCAAGACATCGGCTCTACCCTGCAACGAGCCGAACTGCAAGGTTTGCTCAGCGGGGAAGAATTGCTGGCAATTGCTACAACCCTGTCTGGAGCCAGACAATTGCGCCGGATAGTTGACTCTGCAACGGATGTGCCGATACTCAAAGAATTGGCATCTCAATTGCGGACTTATCCAGAAATCGAGCAGGAAATCCATCGCTGTATAGACGATCGCGCTCGAGTAGCAGACAGAGCCACTCCTAAATTAGGAGGAATTCGAGTGCAAATGCGGCAGTTGCGCGATCGCATTTATCAAATACTCCAAGGCATTTTGCAGCGACAATCCAACGCCGTCCAAGAACAGGTAATTACCCAAAGAAACGCCCGCTTTGTAATTCCCGTCAAAGCTCCCCAAAAAGATGCCATACCCGGTATCGTTCACGACTCCTCCGCCAGCGGCGCGACACTGTACGTAGAACCCCACAACACAGTCAATCTCAACAACCAAATGCGGCAGTTGCTCAGGCAAGAACAAGCCGAAGAAGAAGCAGTTCTCCGCGCCCTCACCCAGCAAGTCGCAGCAGTCAAACCAGATTTAGACAGATTGTTGGTGGTAGTGACAACTTTAGATTTAGCAGCAGCTAAAGCGCGCTACGGTTATTGGTTGCAAGCCAACCCGCCGAAATTTATCGAATTGGGAGAACCAGAATTAGCACCAAAAAATACAGATAATTTAGATGAAGAAAATTCGGGTGATGAAAATTCAGATGAGGAACAACCAGAAAAAAGCCAAGTATTAATTCGCAATTTGCGATCGCCAATTACCCTCCGTCAATTGCGCCATCCCCTATTAGTTTGGCAGCAACAGCACGAACAAGGTTTCGCAGTCGTACCCGTCGATTTAACAATCAGCCCCCAGATCCGCGTCGTCGCCATCACCGGCCCCAACACCGGCGGCAAAACTGTCACCCTCAAAACCTTGGGATTAGCAGCTTTAATGGCGAAAGCCGGAATGTTTGTCGCCGCCCGCGAACCCGTAGAATTGCCTTGGTTCGACAACATTCTTGCCGATATTGGTGACGAACAATCTTTGCAGCAAAGTTTGTCTACTTTCTCCGGCCACATCCGCCGCATCAGCCGCATTTTAGAAGTTTTGCATAATAAATCGGAAAGGCAAAGTCCAGGAGAAGGAGAAGAAAATTCCCAAATCCCAAATCCCAAATCCCAAATCCCAAATCCCAAATCCCAAATCCCAAATCCCAACTCCCAAATCCCAAATCCCAAATCCCAAATCCCAAATCCCAAATCTTTAGTTTTGCTAGACGAAGTAGGAGCGGGGACAGATCCATCTGAAGGCAGCGCATTGGCGATCGCCCTGTTGCAATATCTCGCCCAACATTCCCTACTAACAGTCGCAACCACCCACTTTGGCGAACTCAAAGCCCTCAAATATCAAGACTCTCGCTTTGAAAATGCCTCAGTAGAATTTGACGACAATTCGATGCAGCCCACCTATCGCCTGCTGTGGGGAATTCCCGGACGTTCCAACGCCCTCACCATTGCCAAAAGACTCGGTTTGCTAACATCAATAGTCGATGAAGCTCAAACCTATGTCGGGGGAGCATCTCAAGATGTCAATCAAGTGATTGCAGGACTAGAAGCCCAGCGCCGGAAACAGGAAACCAAAGCCCGAGAAGCAACTCAACTGCTACACCAAACCGAAAAACTGCACAGAGAAGTTTCTCAAAAAGCAGCAGCTTTGCAAGAGCGGGAGCGAGAACTAAAAATAGCTCAGGAAGTGGCAGTAAATGAGGCAATAGGTACAGCTAAATCGGAAATTGCTCAAATCATTCGGCGCTTGCAGTCGGGCGATAAAACGGCTCAAAATGCTCAAGTGGCGACAGATACCTTAAATCAAATTTCCCAAAAACATCTGCCCTCTCGGCAACAACCGGCGAAACCAAAACCGGCTTTTATGCCGAAAGTGGGCGATCGTATCCGCATACCCAGCCTCGGTCAAACCGCCGAAGTCCTCAGCGGGCCCGATGCTAACGAAGAATTGAGCGTGCGCTTTGGGATTATGAAAATGACCGTCAAACTGGCAGAAATCGAATCCCTCGACGGTGAAAAACCGGAAACCAAAGCTCAACTAGCCAAGGTAGCAGCCCAAGCCCAAGCAATCGCTACGGCTAAAGCCAAGCAAGCAGCGTCGGAACCTGCAAAACCCAATCCCGAAATCGCCATCCGCACTGCTAATAATTCGATCGACCTCCGGGGTGCCAGAGTCTCCGATGCCGAAATCGAAATAGACAGAGCTCTTTCCAAAGCCGTGGAATACGGAGTTTTGTGGATAATTCACGGCAAAGGTACCGGACAGTTGCGCCGCGGGGTTCACGAATTTCTCGACACTCATCCCCAGGTTTCTCGCTATGAGTTGGCCAGTCAAAAAGAAGGAGGTGCCGGTGTGACGATCGTCTTTTTGAAATAGTCAGGATTGAGGTATTTATGGTGGATTACTAATTATATGTTTGTCGGCAGCAAAACAAGCTGGAATGAATCTATGATTTGGACTGTCTGTAGCGAGTGTAAATGAGTTGTGGTTTTTTAAACGAACCGCGTTGGCGTAGCCTGCGCGAAGCGCTTAGACGCAAAGAACGCGAAGTTCGGAAACAGAAGAGGGTTTCACGACTCATTTAGATTCACTATATACTGCAAATGTGGCATAATTGAAGTTTGATTTGCCGATCGAACAAACTGCCAGATTCATGAAAAAAACTCCATCAAATGAAGTTTTGGTTGGCGACTGTCGCGAAGTGATGAAGACATTGCCAGAAAATTATATTTCTGCTTGTATCACTGACCCGCCTTATAATTATGAATTTATTGGTCACAAATGGGATGATTCGGAAATTCAAAGGCGCAGGGAAAAAGTCAATGGCAAGGGAAATAAAACCCTTGTTAAAAACATTCCCTATGGCAGTGATTTAGCAGGTGGAGTTAGAAACAAAAAATGGTATCAAAAGAATCGCAACAACACTCTGGATTATCAGAAGTGGTGCTTGGATTGGGGCGAGCAGCTTTTTCGGATCTGCAAACCGGGTGCGACAGTTTTAGTCTTCAACAGCACAAGAACTGTTGCTCACGTACAAGTAGCACTTGAAAATGCTGGATTCTATGCGAGAGATATGCTCGTTTATAAAAGATCCAGTGGTATCCCTAAAGGTGTCAATATTAAACAACAGTTCGAGAAGAAAGGATATGAAAATCCTGAACAATGGGATGGTTGGCACAGTTGTCTGAGGAACGAATGGGAAGCAATCTGCGTGCTTCAAAAACCACTCGTCAATAATTACTTAGAAACTCTACAGGAGTATGGTACAGGCCTTTTTTATACTAAAGATGGATGCGGTGGTTTTCAGTCAAATATTTTAGAAGATATACAGCGTGAGAAAACCGAGGAGTTTAACGTTCATTGCACAGTAAAACCAATCGCTCTCATGAGAAAACTGGTCGAAATATTTGTACCGCGTTTGGAAAATTCTATGCTAATCGATCCTTTCGCCGGATCGGGAACTACATTACTGGCGGCGCAAGAATTTGGGGTTAAGTATGTTGGCATTGAAATAGTACCTGACTACATAGACATTATCAACAAGCGCCTTGATAGTTTCAGCGGTGTACAGGGAATTCTCCCACTTTTCCAGTAAGAAATGACTTTAAATCAAACCCACTTATTGTTTCTATGAACTCAAACGAAGCATCGCCAGTGTAAACTCTCCAAGTCCCTACTTGGCACGCTGTAATAGCTGCAGGCAAATTATCTTGTCTAAGTATTAAAAAAACTGGCTCGTAATTATAAGTCAATCGGGTTTACTTAACGCTTTTAATGAACTTCATCTGACGATTTTTGGATAATAAAGAGGTGAAGTAGATCTTAAGAAGATTTGACCGCAGAGAACACAGAGAACACAGAGAGGGGAGGGATAAAAAGTTTTTTACGACATCCAAAACCCTCGCAATACTCTTCCCTCTGCGCCCTCTGCGCCCTCTGTGGTTCAAAACTCTTCTCTTAATCAAGTGGATGAGAAGTCAATCCGGTTTACTTAACGCTTTTGATGAACTTCATCTGACGATTTTTGGATAATAAAGAGGTGAAGTAGATCTTAAGAAGATTTGACCGCAGAGAACACAGAGAACACAGAGAGGGGAGGGATAAAAAGTTTTTTACGACATCCAAAACCCTCGCAATACTCTTCCCTCTGCGCCCTCTGCGCCCTCTGTGGTTCAAAACTCTTCTCTTAATCAAGTGGATGAGAAGTCAATCCGGTTTACTTAACGCTTTTGATGAACTTCATCTGACGATTTTTGGATAATAAAGAGGTGAAGTAGATCTTAAGAAGATTTGACCGCAGAGAACACAGAGAACACAGAGAGGGGAGGGATAAAAAGTTTTTTACGACATCCAAAACCCTCGCAATACTTTTCCCTCTGCGCCCTCTGCGCCCTCTGTGGTTCAAAACTCTTCTCTTAATCAAGTGGATGAGAAGTCAATCGGGTTTACTTAACGCTTTTGATGAATTTCATCTGACGATTTTCTGGCAATACAGCCATTTTGGGCAAGTCAGATTTTTCTTAAGTCAACTGTATTGAGTTATAAGTACGAAGTAGTGGGCCATAGGATTTGAATTTTTTCAGTGTTCCAGAATCTCCTGAGCCAATACGATATTTTGTATCTATCGCGTACCCATCAACAATCAGATCGCACGGCTCATCGCTTCCCACTTTAAATGCTGGCTGAAAACTACTGCAATATGCTTTGCACGTTTCAGTAACTAACAATTGCCAACACATACCTAACTCGCGCCCCCAATATTGCTTATTTTCTTTTTTTATGATGGGAGAGATACCAAACACATCCATTAAAATATCGTGTTCTTCATTCTCTTCTGCGTAAACTTTCTCGGTAAATGAATTTTGGTATCTTGCTAAAATTTGCTCTAGTTTTCTTTCAGTCATCATCAATTACCAGATCCGCTAAACTAACGGATAATGCCTTAGCTATTTTGCTGGCATTCAGCAGCGTTATGTTTCTTTCTCCTCGTTCAACTGAGCCAATGTAGGTACGATGTAATTCAGATAGTTCTGCAAGCTGATCTTGGGAAAGATTTCTGAGCTTTCTGAAATATCTAACTTTTTTACCAAATTGCTCGGTAATATCCATAGATTGCGCCAGATGAAGCAATGACAACTATAATCTGACAGACTATAAGTAGCGACAGACTATAAGTAGCATTCTAGGGCGCTAGGATCTTTGCATTGATATAAGTCCCGATAGTTTCAAAGCACTGATTTGATTTCGGTGACTTTGCGGCGTAGGATGGTTGGGGGTGAAAATGTTTGGGTTTTGCTGCGGTTGACCGATCGAACTTGCAACCGCAACTTTCATCTCGCAAATCCGTCCAGCATTTAGGATTGCCGGAATCAAAGCAACGAGTTATGGAGAAAAATTAACAGATCTGCTTTTGTCCGGCCATAAAGCCAAAGCAGTGCATACTGTCGATATCCTGCCTCAACCTGTCTTATTTCCCGTGCCCAAGCCATGCGCTCGACCGTAAAGCCCTCCGCTCCCACAAACGAAACGGGTTCATCTCCCAACTGGGAAGAATTGACCCAAAAAGCACCAGAACCTACCCAGTTGGACAACATTAAAGCCCAACTGGATTTAGTGCTGTTAGCCCTAGAAGCACTGGCAGAAATTGGCTCCGAGGCGATGCTCAAGGTAGCAGCCGAACTGAATTTAGAGCCAATGGTAGCCGATCGCGTCGCATTGTGGCGGCTGCGCCAATCTAACCCGCTGCGGAAAGGTCAGGGAGGGCGCAAAAAACTGGATGTGGAGGAAGCTCGATCGCTCGTTTTGATCGGCTGTAATTTAGCAAAACAGCACCAAGCTTTAATCCGCCGCGCCGTGGCTTTGCTCGAACAAATGGCAGAGCAAAACCGGGAACCTCACACAGTCGCTTTGTTGGGAGACTATATTGATAGGTTCAGCAACACTTATGCCGATCGCATGGAAGATGCAGAAAACCTATCGGCAAAAGAACTAACCAACCTAGCCCTCAAACTCCTGATAGATTTACTTTTTTACAGCAGTCCCGGCGGTCACAGACGGCTCTGGCTAGCTCTGTTAGACCGCGCTAAAAATTAGTCACCAGTCATTAGTTATTGGTTATTGCTTATTAGAACAAACAAATAACCAATAACCAATAACAAATAACAAATAACATACAGTCTTCTTGCTATGATACGCAAACGGTACACGCCCCCTACTTGCACGCTGGAAATTACAGCCAAAAGTTCGCCTCTATCTCGCTGGGCGGGCCAACCCGTATTTAAATCTTTAAATTTCGAGTTGCGGCTCGACGACCCCAGGCTACCAGATACCGAACACGTTACTCTCAGGGGCGATCGCATTCAACTCGAAACCCTCCACGAAGCAGTCAGCAACTACATCCAAAACTTGCTCGGCGAATCCCGCGATTGGGAAAGCAACCTCAACTCTCAAACCGGCATTACCGCAACAGCCCCAGACTCGCCAGA
>NZ_JADEWV010000007.1 GCF_015207455.1 Microcoleus sp. LEGE 07076 | reverse complement strand
GATATTAAACCGCGCTCAACCCACCAAGAGCGATCGGCAATCGGTGGATAAATTGTGCATTACTTATATAGCGCTTCTCAAGCGTTGTGAAGTACGCACTCGTCGTCGAGTGCCCACAAGATCCATGCCTCACGCCCGATCGCCCAATACGCTTGGGTTAAGAAAATTTTAGCTATTAGACAAGATTGCCTCAGTCATTTTAATCAAATTTTGGGACGATGCTCAAAGTCCATCCCACAAGAAAAAAAGATTTTTGTGGGATGGGCACTTTCCGAGCCCGTCCTAACTATTTTTGCAAGAAGTCTATTCTGTTGGGCAAGCGCGTTGCGGAGGATTCGTTCCACGGGCCCAACCTACGCATACTACGCATAGGATCTGTTTTCGATCGCTAACCCAAGCATATTGCCCGCGAGTCCGCCGATCGAAGAAGAGCACCTCACGTTAATCAGAAACGCGAGATTTTATTTTTACAAAATTGTCTGTTGCCCAAATAAAATCGGTAAAACATCTACCTTAAATATGCGGTTAAACGCTAGAATATTTATGCAATAAGTCTCATTTCAAATCAAAAAGATCCAAGCAGAAAAATAATATGATTTCAGAAAAAGTGATTGTTTTCACGCGTTATCCCGAACCGGGAAAAACCAAAACTCGATTAATTCCAGTGTTGGGCAAACAAGGTGCTGCCAATCTTCACCGCTTGATGGCCCAAAGGACGATCGCCCGCACACTCTCTCTCCAACAAAACCGCCGATTATCAGTTGAAATTCACCACACAGGCGGCACCCAACAACTGATGCAAGACTGGTTGGGAACAGATGTTATTTATCAAAATCAAATCGACGGCGATTTGGGTGCCAGAATGGTCTTTGCGTTTCAAAAATCTTTTGATTCAGGGGTTGAAAAAACTGTAATTATCGGCACTGATTGTCCCGATCTGAAACCAGAAATCATGGCACAAGCTTTTGACAAACTCAGCCAGCACGATTTAGTTTTGGGCCCGGCAAAAGACGGAGGTTATTATCTGATCGGGCTGCGGCGATCGGTACCGGAATTGTTTGGCGGCATTAACTGGGGAACTGATGACGTATTTGCTTCTACGCGGGCGATCGCCAAAAACCTCGCTCTGAAAATTGCCACTCTTCCTACTCTGGCAGATATCGATTTACCCGAGGATTTGCTCGGTTTAGATATGAAGATGTTGAAATAACTAAACTATATTGAGGCGAGGTAATTCATTAGTAATTATCATATTTAATTAATTAAAAACACTTGATTGTGAAACCATAAGGTCATAATATAGTAAGTGTATTTGTCTGACCGAATGCAGCGGTTAGACAGCGCTTGCGACAATAGTCGCAAGCGCGACAAAAAGCCAAAATTTAGCATCGACTGCAACTCGTCCCTCAAGTAGAAACCCGGTTTGTTGCTATATTTGGCAACTCAACCCAAAACTCGTAGAAACCCGGTTTCTGTACTCCATGCCTAAAACCTAAAACTGTCGGAAGCTGTGAAATAACAGCCCCGGTCGAGGGTAGGCACGGGGGCACTAAGCTGTGGAGCATTTAAAATAGTATTGTAGGGTGCCACGGCCCGCAGCGTTTCCCTTGCCTAGTAAGCGATGGCTTCGCCCCGGCTTACGCCTACGAGCCGTGGCACCCTACAGGCCTCGTTAGTGGTTTAAATGCTCCACAGCTTACCCCTACAAACTTTGTGAATCATTTAGGATTGCTATAAGTTTTGTACAAAACCCGCCATCTCTCTCGCGGGCTGCTTGATGCTGTATGCTATCAGAAAATCCGAATCTCAAAATTTCGATTATTATTCCAGCCTTAAACGAAGCACCTACGATCGCCCCAGTCATCTCCACCGCCCGAAATGCTAAAAATGTTGAAATCATTGTCGCCGACGGCGGCAGCAGCGATGGAACCGCATCTCTAGCCCAATCTTTGGGCGTGCGAGTTATCTCTACTGCCCCTGGCCGCGCTACCCAAATGAATGCAGGTGCCGCCTCGGCTACTGGAGATATCCTGCTGTTTCTCCACGCCGACACTCTTTTGCCTCGTGGCTACGACTCTGGCGCGCGCCGAGCACTAGCAAAACCCCACACTGTCGGGGGAGCGTTTGAACTCAAGATTGACGCCCGCAGGCTGTGTCTGCGACTGGTAGAAACAGGGGTAAACTGTCGATCGAACTTTCTCCAAATGCCCTACGGCGATCAAGCCATTTTCCTCTATTCAGCTACTTTTGAAAAAATCGGCGGTTTTCCCGACTTACCCCTAATGGAAGACTTTGAATTCGTGCGCCGATTGAAAAAACAAGGCCACATCGTCATATTGCCCCAGCCAGTGCTGACCTCCGACCGCCGCTGGCAGCAGCTTGGGGTACTCAAAACCACTGCTATCAATCAAATAGTAATTATTGCTTATTTTTTGGGAGTGTCGCCCGATCGACTCGCTTTCTGGTATAGAGGACAAAAGAAAAATTCTTCCGAAAACTAAAGAATAGTGAACTTTTCTAAAGCTCCGTGCCAATTATGCAAATAGGAAACACGTCCCTGCGTAAAATATGACTTGAACGCCTCAAAATTTACGCACAGCGAGGAAAAAGAGAATATGGCCGATCCCAGAGATGCAGAGCTTATTAAACCCTTTAACGGCGACCCCTTCACGGGTCATCTAGCAACTCCCATCAGTGCTTCTGATTTCACCAAAGCATTCATCGGGAACTTGCCGGCCTACCGCAAAGGACTCTCGCCCCTAGTTCGAGGTCTAGAAATCGGTTTGGCACACGGCTATTTTCTCGTCGGCCCGGAAATCGTCTTGGGGCCCCTGCGGGATTATCCTGAAGCAGCTAATCTTGGCGGACTAATTACAGCCCTCGTCATAGTTCTACTAGGCACACTAGGTATGTCTGCTTACGGTTTGGTCTCTTTCAAGCAAGACAACACCAGCTACCCCAGTGCTAATCCCATGACTCCCGATTCCCTCAGAAATGCTGAAGGATGGAGTCAGTTGACCGCTGGTTTCTTCATTGGCGGCATGAGCGGTGTCTTTGCTGCCTACTTCTTACTGGAAAACTTTAAGGGCGTTGATGCCATTTTCCGCGGTTTAGTCAACAACTAAACTTCACTCCTCAATATCCCTGTTGGAACACACTAACTTTAGTTTGGAGAATTTCACATGACAGGTACCTACGCTGCCTCTTTCTTGCCTTGGATTTTGATTCCGCTAATTACCTGGCTGATGCCAGTTGTGGTAATGGGTTTGTTGTTTATCTACATTGAAAGCGACGCCTGAGCCTTGCCCGATCGAGCAACACCTCAGTTAGAAGGCCCAAACAGCACCAGTGACCGCAAATTGCTCTGAAACCTCTAGATAAATTTCGGGAAAATTAGCAAATTGTTTTGAGATTGCTGTCGATCGAAAAACTTAAAGTCCTGGACGCATTAAGCCCCTTAAACCTGAGTTTTTTATCGTTACTGTAGACTGCAACAGCCGTATTTTCGTAAAAAAACAAGGTGATGACCGCCCGTGCGTCCAGGACTAACTTAGTTTGTTTGCCCAATCCCCAGAATTTATCTGTGGAGCAATCTTTCTGTTTTGTTCGGTGAAAACTCGCAATTGCCAAAAAATCCTCTGTCTGCGGGCAGAGGTTTTTTTTACAAACAACACAAATTAGCTTTTTGAGGAAGACAAATTGCCAAATTATGAGCCACAATTGTTATGGAAACCTATTCATGAGGAGAGAGCGATGCAATTTCCCCCCGCACGCCGAATCTTAGCTCCATTCCTGATCTCGGTACTTCTGCTCGTGACTTCCTGCGGTCAGACTCAGGCGCCCTCTCGCTGGGATCAAGCCCAGCAGGAAAGTACCCAAAAACCTGGTAGCGCAAAGCAGACAAAGGCTGATAAATCAACGGCTCAAAATCAAAACCTGCCCAAAAAGGCCGTCGCAGGTGGCAAATTAAATAAATATTTCCCCTCATCTGGCGGCGGATTCGATCGCGTCTTCGCTCAAGAAAAATCCGGTTTTGCTGAAGCTAAGTTGAACAAAGGCGGTAAAAATGTGGCGATGCTGTCAATCAACGACATCGCCGGCAACCCCTCGGCTGGGGCAAAATTTAAGCAAAGTACCAAGAAAATTGGCGGCTATCCCGCCGTTAGTCAGGGCGCTAATATCACTGCTGTTTTGGTGGCAAATCGCTATCAGGTGAAAGTTCAATCCCGCGATCCCTCTTTTAGTGCTAGCGATCGCGAAGCTTGGCTGTCAAAATTTAACCTCGGCGGCCTCGCTAGTGTCAAATAGCGACGAGATATCTGTAAAAGCCCGCGCCTGACTCTAGTCTGGCGCTGTTTCCACAAAGTCTGTTTCCCTGAATTTGTGAGATTTTCTGAAAGTGTCTGGCGATACTTTTAATCCCCGTTAAACTACAAGGAGCCTGTTGTGAGCAATTCCATCTTTGAATTAGTCGATCAACTGCCTAAGGACAACTTGACTGTCAAAGCTCTCAGAGCCCTTGACTTTGTTGTACCCGGTGAGTGGAACAATTTAATTGGTTTTGAAAATACCATTCGCACCGTTACTGGCGAAACAGATGAAGAAATGATCCAGCAAATTGGCGATCGGGCTATCTATCTCTACAACGATAAGTCTGAAGGCTATCAGCGCGCTCTCTGGCTGTACCAAACGATCGACAATAGCGACAAGGCTCTAGGTGCTGCTGCTCTGGCGAACAAAGTCTCGGAAAAAGTGCCGTTGTTGGGCTTCCTCGGCAATCTCACCCCTAAGCCGGAAAAGCTTCAAACGATCGACCTTTCTTTGAAATTAGTCGTTGAGTTACTAGCTTTTTGCCAAATCAACGGCATTCCCGGCGACAGCATCGGCGATTTTGCTGGTGCTTTGGCCGACTACGGCGGCGAATCACTGATGCGGATGGCGGCTTTGGTTTGCTTTGATGGTTTGATTCCCCTGGGCCCAGACTTTATCCTGGCAACTCAGTCTTGGATTCAGAAGCTTTCCCCAAGCGATTTGCAAGAGAATCAATCGTTTAATGCAATCAAAGATAGCATTCCTGGTGAAAGCCCAGGAGGCAAGTTAGGCTTTATTGGGGAAAGCTTTAGCTCAGTTTCTGGCTGGATGGGTTCTTTTGTCAGCGATCGAGGTTTGACTCCCCAAAACGTACTCGGCAACTTACAAAATGTTGTGGAATTTTCTGCTGACAAGGTGGACTATGTGGGGGCATTCCTCGACGTGACTACCAATTACTACGAACACACAGGCGTTCAAACTTTGGCCCGCCGTTTGATTGAACGAGCTGTCGCTGAGATTTAGCATCAGCACGGGAGTTATGATTTGGCGCACCTGCAAGTGTTTTGAGTGCAAATTTTTTTGACTCGCAATTCTTTAAGCTGGGTTTTCGATAAAATGTGTGTGCGATCGACTCGATCAATCGCCCGGAACTCAACTCACAACTCTTACCGATCGTTTTTACGAGGAACCGTTAATGCCAGAAGAATCGCAAAATCCTACCGCTGGCGAATCAGAAAGTCCCAGTGCTTCGATCGAGAACGCCCCGAGTTCCGACGCACCCGAGACAACCGACAAGCCCCCAGCTAAAACTAAAAAGCCCGCAGCCCAAGCTGACGGCGAAAAGCCCCCAGCTAAAGCTAAAAAAGAAAAAGCACCTGCTGTTGAAGACAAGCCTTTTGCGGAATTTATTCAACAAGATTATTTGCCCGCCTTGCAAACTGCTTTGACTAAGCAGGGCGTTCAGGATTTAGAGGTGCGTTTTGCCAAGCAAAAACTCCCCATTGCTGGCATGAGTTCCGCTGGAGATTGCTGGCAAGTAATTGGTAAATTCCAAGAAGGTCAGCGCCAATTTAACCTGTATTTTCCTCAAGAAAATATTCAAAGTCAAAGGGCGTTTTCCTGTGCTGAAAATAATACCAACACCAGCACTTTAGAGCCTTTTTTGATAGACGAGCGCAAGATTACTCTCGACCTCATGGTGTTTGGAGTCGTCCAGCGGCTTAACGCTCAAAAATGGCTGGATCTTAATTAGTCAGTAGTCAGTAGTCAGTAGTCAGTTGTTAGTTGTTAGTTGTTAGTTGCTTGTCTCCAGGCACTTTTGAGTGACGGTCTGGTTAGTTTGGATACGAACTTTATCGATCGCTCAATCTGTAATTTTGCTTCTAGTGACCCATAAGTGAGAAATGACAACTAACTACTGACTACTACAGCATATTCCAGGTTTATGAAGTACAGTATCCGCCTTAACTGTGTGACATTAATCCTCCGGGTGCGGATCTGCTAGATATTGGATATAACTTGCTCCTTTACGGAGGGATCCGCACCTGACACGGATCTCGCCCGCGGTGTGTACCACATATACATGGAATATGCTGTAAGAGGGCGGGAACGGGGTACTCTTGGCACCGCCCCTACCAACTAACAACTAACAACTAACAACTAACAACTGACTACTGACTACTGACTAATGATTGATCTGTCAAAAAATTGCGAGCTTGCATAATCGCGTAAATGTCAACATCTGTTTCTAACAAACAAGCATGACCGCTTTTAGCAAGCATCACCATTTCAGCATTAGGAATTACTTTGACTAAAAGCTTCGCTTCTGCTAGAGAAGGTAGCAGCCGATCGGCACCGCTAGCAATTACTAACGTCTGCTGTTGGATGCCGCGCAACTGATTTTCATCAACATCAAACGATCGCACTAACGCCAATCTCCACACAGACGTGTGTTGGGGTACCGCTTGCATCGCTTCTAGCAAAGCGCGGCGGTCATCGCGCCCAATCTTTCCTAAAGATGCTAATATCGGCAACAAACCAATTACCGACAGCGGATAAAGGTTCGCCGGCAGCCACTGAGTTAGATGCGAACCCCACTGCACCCAAGGCTGCTGTCGGAATGAAGAAGCAGGATTCACTAAAATTAGTCGATCGCACAATTGCGGAGCTTCTAAAACAATTTTCATTGCTAAACAGCCCCCAAATGACTCCCCGCACAGATAAACCTGCTGCTTTCCAGCTTGCTTTTGAGCTTCAATTAAAGCAATTGTTTCGCTGACAAGTACCTCCCAACTAGGCATATCGTCAGCAGGTAAACTTAAGCAGCGAATGTCGAAATGATTTGCCAATTTAGAAATTTGCGGCCGCAGCAGCAAACCGCTACCATCCATACCGGGCAGAAATATAAATAAAGGGCGATCGGCGATCGGCGGTTTGGGGGTTAGAAAACGAACCTTGTTACTAGCATTTGGCATGATTCAAGTCAATCGATTGAAGAATTGAAGAATTGAAGAATTGAAGAATTGGAAATATGAGTTCGGCCAACAGTCAACAGTCAACCAACTTACAAACACCCTCGTTGGAGCAATTGTGCAATCTCCCCCTGACAGTGCTCTGTCAGTTCAGCAACAACAGCTTTGGCTTTTTTGCCTCGATATTGCTGCTGTCGATCGACAGTAATCCAGTAAGGGCGACCGATTAAAACATTAACTCGCTGATAAACTATCACAGGATGCCACCCACCACGATCGAACAGCGGTTCGGAAGGATCGAACAAACTCAACAACTTCAGCGGTACGCCAGATCGCACCGACTTTTCCTCGATCGAACCAATCGCCACCGGCAACACCGCCAAATCCCGCACCGGAGCCCGCAAAGCCAAATGAGCAAATCCCCGCTGAAACTTCCCCACAACATTCGGTTGAGTAACTTTCACCATCGGTTCTGCACCCTCGGGAAACACCCCCACCATCTCCCCAGTTTGCAGCAAACCTGTCGCTTGAGAAAAAAAATGCTGCTGTCGGTGTTCCGGTGCTTCCAAGGGAAAAGCCCCAAAAGTCGTGACAACTTCCCGAATCACCGGAACTTGACCCATGTAGTGATGACAAGCAAAGCGGATCGATCCACCCAAAGCCGCCGTCAGCACTATAGGATCTAAAAAACTGCGGTGATTGCTCACCACCAGCACCGGACTCTCTCGGGGCATCCGGTGCTGGTGGTGCAAAAACATCTGCGTCCCCAAAGTGGCCAGGAAACAGCGCGAAATCAGCAATGTGCGATCGGAAGACATGGGCGAAAAGACAGGTGCGACGCTATAGAGGTTGATTGTACCCCCATGCAGCTTAACATTACTTTACCAAATCGAGACTCAGCCAAAAAGTATACTTGCACTCTACAAAACCAATTTCCTAAAGTCCTGCTACAGATAAACTGTGGCTCGCGATCGCTAAAAAGAGCTCGAATGCGTTCTATAAGATGAGAGAGACGCGCCAAGGATGTCGCTGACCCCAGATGTTGAAGCTGTGAACGGCCACCTCGATATCCTTGACACGCTACGATATCCTTGACGCGCTATTTGCTGCAACGACCGAATCAATAGATTAACGAACAGGAATCGCCTGCACAAAAACCTAAGTTCAAAGTACCCGCCGATCGTTTCAAGCACCAAATCTCAGACCCATCACAATCGAAACTGTTCACTAGACAATCTAATTTCTTGACTATGAATCACCTGACTACAACAGACTTACTCGAACATCTCAAATGGCGTTATGCCACCAAACAGTTCGACCCATCCAAAACAATTGATCCAGAAATCTGGACAGCTTTAGAAGATACCTTAGTGTTAACGCCATCTTCCTATGGGCTTCAACCTTGGAAATTCTTAATTGTTACCAGTCCGGAACTCAAAGAGCAGCTCAAACCCTTCTCCTGGAATCAGTCACAGGTGACGGATTGTTCTCACTATGTCGTATTTACGATCGAAAAGAATCTAACTGCCGAGCATGTCGATCGTTTTATCGCCCGCACTGCTGAGATCCGGGGAGGAACTGTCGATGCTCTCTCAGGCTATCGAAACCTGATAGTCAATGATGTCGTTCACGGTACGCGCAGCTTTAATGTCAATGACTGGGCAACGCGCCAAACTTACATCGCACTAGGTAACTTTATGACCAGTGCTGCATTACTCGGTGTAGACACCTGCCCAATGGAAGGAATCGAACCTGTCAAATACGACAATTTGTTAGGGCTACCTGAAAAAGGCTTTACTACCGTCGTTGCCTGTGCCGCTGGCTATCGCTCTGAAGCAGATAAGTATGCTTCACTGGCAAAGGTAAGATTTCACAAGTCAGAAGTCTTAGAAGTTTTGTAAGTAGATAACCCCAATTAGAAACTGTTGCACCGTCAAAATCATCTGACGGTGCAACAGGAATTGATATCATATCGTTTTCGGTTGTATCGGTATTGTTCAAACCATCAACACTCAACAGTCAGTAGCGGCGGTGTCTGTGAGTGCGGGCCCTCAACAGTCAACATCACCTGACGGTATAACCGGAAATGATATTAGACCTCTTGCAAAAATAATTAGGACGGGGGCTCTCCGGCCCATCCCACAAGAATTATCTTTTCTTGTGGGATGGGCCGGAGAACCCGTCCGATCAATTGATGAAAAGGATTTTTGCAAGAGGTCTATTATGTAGCAGTCCTCGCATCAGCCGCAAAATAGATCGAGACCAGAATCTTTGTAGTGTAAGCATCTTGCTTGCGTGTTATTTTTCAAATCATTTAGGATTCCTATAGCATGGATCAGAGGGAGGGGAACCCTACAAAAACTTTTGCAGAGTTTTTGAGAATTGGTATAAATTTAGGGGATTTAACATTTGACAGCGTATTTGATGGCCAGCGCGGATCTACATATAGCCGAGTCTCGGTTCAATGAGGTACACCCGATCGCCCTAATCGGTAATGGCACCCTGAGCGATCGCCCTAATCGGTAATGGCACCCTGAGCGATCGGGTCATTACTAATTACTAAATACTAATTACCTTTTCCCACTCGTCGCTCATACCTCATGTTGCCCAGAATTGCTATACGTCTCTTTTTTGGCTTTCATAAATCTATTTAAGGGCTGTAAACCCAATCAGCCAGGACAAAAAATATTTTTTCACTCCCAATGCCGAATGCCTCCGTAGCCGGAGCTCTTTCTGAGATAAGTCTTGTTGGGGCAAAATTTCCCAATCTGAAACAAAAATTCATAAAGTGTTGTTGCAAACTTCTATAAAAATGTTTAAAACTGCCCCAAAACCTACTGGTAGGCTCTAAAATTAGGAATTTACAGTCAGTATTGACAGACTGTCAAAGTATTTTTGGACAGTCGTAATAGCAATCTCCCGAGGCATCAAATGAGTAACATCCAAAACTATCGCCTTAAATGTACCCTCACCTTTGGCGACATTTACGGTCAAATCATTGTTTGGCTGATAGTCATCTTCCTGAGTCTAGCGTCGGCACTCGCCCTCTGGAGCAGCGCCCGTCAAATCTACGCCTTGGCTACCGTCGGCTTGATTTTAGTGCTGTCTCTACCCTTCTTGCTGTTTGCTTTCGTGACAACTCTGCTAAATAACATTCAAGTGCTTTCGGTAGACCCCGCCACCGAAGAGCAACCTTCTGCAACGGGAAATCAATCCAATCAGCAGCCTGTCGAAACCGTCGGCTAGTCGAACTTAAAATTTTAACTTTTGATGTTCAATTCAAATCAAAAGTTAAAAAACTTCCCGATCTTTGGATAGGAAGTTTTTTTTGCGTCACGATAACTTGAGGAGAACACTCAAAATTATTCCAACAATGCTAGAACACGACGTAATCATTGTAGGCGGCGGTTTAGCAGGTTGCCGCGCCGCTGTAGAAATTGCCCGGACTAACCCCAGCTTAAACGTAGCAGTTGTTGCCAAAACTCACCCGATTCGATCGCACTCCGTCGCAGCCCAAGGCGGCATGGCATCCAGCCTGCAAAATGTCGATCCCGAAGACAGTTGGAAAGCCCACGCCTTCGACACAGTAAAAGGTTCAGACTATTTAGCCGACCAAGACGCAGTAGAAATTCTCACCCGCGAAGCACCCGGTGTAGTCATCGATTTAGAACACATGGGAGTCCTCTTTTCCCGCCTAGAAGACGGCAGAATTGCCCAGCGCGCTTTCGGCGGACATTCCCACAACCGCACCTGTTACGCCGCCGACAAAACCGGTCACGCCATCCTCCACGAATTAGTCAACAACCTCCGCCGTAACGGAGTTCACATCTATCAGGAATGGTACGTCACCCGCCTGATTTTGGAATCAGGCCAAGCCAAGGGCGTAGTTATGTTTAACCTAATAGACGGCGAAATTGCCGTCGTGCGCGCTAAGGCGGTGATGTTTGCTACGGGGGGTTACGGCCGGGTTTACAACACGACCTCGAACGATTACGCCTCGACTGGAGACGGTTTGGCGATGACTGCTATGGCGGGACTGCCGCTGGAAGATATGGAATTTGTGCAGTTTCACCCGACGGGTTTGTATCCCGTGGGAGTGTTGATTTCGGAGGCTGTGCGGGGCGAAGGCGCTTATTTGATCAATTCCGAGGGCGATCGATTTATGGCCAATTATGCCCCGTCGCGGATGGAATTAGCGCCCAGGGATATTACATCCAGGGCAATATCTCTAGAAATTCGTGCAGGCCGAGGAATCAACATTGACGGTAGTGCCGGCGGCCCATTTATTTACATGGATTTGCGGCACATGGGACGCGAAAAAATCATGAGCAAAATACCTTTCGCTTGGGAAGAAGCCCACCGCTTGCTAGGAATAGATGCAGTAAATCAGCCGATGCCCGTCCGCCCGACAGTTCACTATTCAATGGGCGGAATTCCTACAAATGTGAGCGGACAAGTTCGCAGCAGTGCTGAGGGTTTAGTGGACGGTTTCTTTGCAGCCGGCGAAGCAGCTTGCGTGTCGGTTCACGGCGCAAATCGTTTGGGCAGCAATTCCCTTTTAGAATGCGTCGTTTACGGCAAAGTTACTGGCGCAACCATAGCACAATTCGTACAAAATCGCAAGTTACCATCTGTGGATGAACAGCGTTATATCAAGGAAGCCAGCGAGCAAATTCAGGCACTGTTAGAACGTCCCGGAAAATACCGAATCAATCAAATTCGGCAGCAGTATCAAGATACGATGACTGAGTATTGTGGGGTATTTCGCAGCGCCGAATCGATGCAAGAAGGTTTAACGAAATTGGAGGAATTGGAGCGACAATATGAGGATGTTTACTTAGACGATAAAGGCAAGCTGTGGAATACGGAAATTGTGGAAGCTTTGGAATTGCGGAGTTTAATCGTTGTCGGGAAAATGATTTTAACTTCGGCTTTGAATCGGCAGGAAAGTCGGGGAGCTCATTCGCGGGAAGATTTTACCGATCGCGATGACGGCAATTTCTTGAAACATACCCTCGCCTATTATTCGCCGGCGGGGATTGATTTGGCTTATATGCCGGTGGCGATTACCATGTTTGAGCCGCAGGAAAGGAAGTATTGATTTGTACGGGTGGGCAAGGCCAGCCCTGTTAAGGTTGTGAAGAAATCCCTCAAACGCTTGAAATTGGGTAGCGGGCGATCGTTAAATCTGATTCTTTTAAAAGGCGATCGGTAATAAACCTGGTTTATTGCCGATCGCCACCGCCTAGAATGACGCAAATCAGTCGTTAGCGCAGCCCTCGAAGAGGATCGCACCTTGACAGGGCTGGCAATGCGTACCTTACCAATTGAGAGGAAATTCGGCAATCTTTAGTCTCTTCTACCACTTTTAGTTATCTTGCGCTATAATTATGTCAGATACGACATATTTGTAAACTTTATGACTAAACTACTTAATTTATGGAATCCCAAGGCGAGAACAAAGATGTTGTTTGGCTCATCAGAGGCTCCGTAAAAACTCCCCCTTTTTCCGCCTCAGCGCGAATTGAGGCAGGGATTTTATTAAGGATGTTACAAAATGGAGAAATTTTAGCCATGCCTGTCTCTCGACCTATGCCAAGCATCAGCCCTCACTGCCACGAATTGCGGATCGATGATAGTGAAGCCGGTAAACAGTGGCGAATTATTTACCGGATTGACTCAGATGCTATTGTCATTGCAGAGGTGTTTCAAAAAACTACCCAGAAAACGCCTAAGCGCGCCATCGAAAACAGTCAAAAACGACTGAGATTGTACGATCGAAGCTCAGGAGAAACCTAGTTATTTCATGACTTCCCTTAGGGTGGGCATTGCCCACCTTACAAATTGAGACACAATTCACCATTCACAATCCTTGCTCTGTGCAATTCATATAATTTAAAAAAGAGGTAATATTTACAATGGATGCCATTAAACGTCAACGTTTAGAAGCAGCAGGTTGGCGAGTGGGAGATGCCGCAGACTTTCTAGAACTTTCAGCAGAAGAAATTGCTTTTATTGATATGAAGCTGTCTCTAATTAAACGCTTGAAGCAGCTTCGTATTAGTCAAAATCTTTCTCAAGAAAGTTTGGCTAAGAAAATTAAATCTAGTCAGTCACGGGTAGCTAAAATAGAAGCTGGCGATCCGTCTGTTTCTCTTGATTTGATGGTAAGGACAATGCTAGCGCTGGGAGCAACTCGTGAGGATGTGGCACTCGCTATTAGTTCTTCCAAAAGCTGAGAAGCAGACATTTGAAATTTGAGAATCTTCGAGAATTTGAAGTTAACTTTATCCCGATAAAACTATCTCACCCGTGATAATTGTGGCTAACTTCCTCCACAGCTAAACTTAACGCCTCCGCCACTTGCTCGGCACTCAAACCCATTCCCAACAATCGGGGAATTGCATCCCTTCTTGGGCAGTTCGCACCTTACTAATTCACAACTACAGGTTCGCCAAGCATAGATATGCTCAACCATATTTTGCTAGCTGTCAAAGCCGAAGGTTTTTCAAACAGTCCTGGACGCACTCGGACAAAAGAAATCGGGTTTTTTACCTTGGGTACGGGCTGCAACGAAGTATTTTTGTAAAAAAACCCGGTTTCTGGATCCCATGCGTCCAGGACTATCAGAAATAAAAATTGCAACCAATACCAGAGGTAAGCAAAAGCACCTCCTTGGGACGGATCTCCGCCGCCAGAAGATTATTCTTATCAACACGATGGACAACCTATCTGGTGGTCAGAAGAGTAAACACAATCTACTGAATTTGCTGTTTATTCAACTCTGGGAGATGACTGCAAACTTGGCAGTGTTATACTGCTTTTATCGGTATCATACAGTTAAATATAATATATGAGTAAAACGACACAGACATCTCAATTCCAGCAAGCTCTTGAAGCTGTAGAAGTTTTATCATTAGAAGATCAAGCCATGCTTCTAGATATTCTTCAGAACCGCCTGCAACAACAGCGACGAAATGAATTACTCAAGGAAGTTGCAGAAGTTCGTCAAGAGTATGCTGAGGGAAATGTTAAATTTGGTTCTGTAGCCGATTTTATGGCGGAGTTGGATGATAGTGAGGAAAAAGCGCATGGCTGATTTGCCCGATCGAACTATTACAATTATTCTAGAATTACAGCGCCGACTTGTGCAGCTAATCAATCAAGCGGGAGCAACCGAACTATCTGTTTTTGAAATATTTGGAGAAACCGAGGCAACTGCTTCTGTGCTAGAGCAATTGACAAACATCAGAGAACGAGCTACTTCGTCCTATTCTCGCCTTTCTAACCTGCTGCTGCGAATTTCTGAATTTCAGCCGATCGCTCCTGCTGCTACGATAGAACTACTGACTCAAACCATAGAACAAGCTGAAGTTACAGCCGAGGCCGGAGAAGCTACAGTCCGAGAAGCTAAGAGTGATTGGAACCTACTATGACTCAACAACCGCAACTTCCAGAACCAGAAAAAGTTAAGCAGACAGTTACTCAAATGCGCGAAGTCTGTCGGCAGTTTGACAGTCTTAATTTTGCACTTGATGAACTGATTGCCCAGATAGAAGCAGATATTCGCAAAAGTCCGCTAACCGCTTATCGTTTAGGTAAAATTCAGCCTGTTTCTCAAGCTACTGAATCAGAGAGATAAGGATAAAGTGATTGGGTACGATTGGCTCACCCTTGAGAATCCTCCCTAACTTCCTCGACAGATAAACCCAACGCCTCCGCCACTTGTTCAGCACTCAAACCCATTCCCAACAACCGGGGAATTGCATCCCTTCTTGCCTGAAATTCAGCTTGTTGTGCCTGCTCTGCACTGTCAGCTCGCAGCCTTTCTTGTTCGGCTCGCAACCTTTCTTGTTCGGCTCTTTCCCGCTGCTGTTCCCCCCGCAATCTCTCCAATTCGGCTCTTTCATCGCCAATCAACAGCAAATTACCTTCCTCGTCCCACCAGCGCAGCCAAAGCATGGTTTGATTTTGATAATTGCCTTGCCAAAGTCCCAATTCTACGCCTAAAGGTGCGATCGCAAAATGACCGCGCTCATTCAGTTCTAACAGTTGATAATACCCGTCAATCAACCGATAAACTTCTAATCTGCCGCTATTAATTTCATAGATGCCGTAATAGGGAATTCGCATCACCCGCTCGTAGGCCCAAAACTTTCCGGGTTTCGTTACCACCCCTTCGTCTGTCCGCGACAACGGAGTAATATCCCGCTCTTCATCGCCATTCCCGCTAGCAAATTCCAACGCAATTAACGGTGCTATGTGTTCCCGCCACAACACGTAGGAACGGCGAATTTGACCGTCTAAATTGGGAGGTACATTGGGAACGTAAAACCAATCTGGAGCTTCTGCACCTTTTTCCGGTGGCTCGGTTTCTCGCCAGTAAATGCCGCAGTCTTGACCGATCGCATATTGTCCGTCAGGATGCCGCTCCTGCAAAATTGGGCCGATCGAATCAGTTAAAATTAAACTCTGGGGATGCTCCTGAAAATTTTTCACAAAAGTACCATCTGACTCTGGTAATTGAGTGTGGTCTGGAAAAGCAGGAGGTAGAACAACGCGGTCAACGCTTTGGGTCATAATTCCCTCCGAAATCTTGCTTGATTAGTAATAGGTTTGTAGTCAGGACTTTAGTCTCAGATATTTATGAGGACTAAAGTCCTCATTACAAACGTGATCACCATTATTTGAGTAGAACAAGGCGGTCAACGCTTTGGGTCATAATTCCCTCCGAAATCTTACTTAATTAGCAATAGGTTTGTAGTCAGGACTTTAGTCCTCAGATATTTATGAGGACTTTAGTCCTCACTACAAACGTGATCACCATTATTTGACCAGATACGATCTAATTTAAAATCGGAATAAAACAATAAATTTTGAGTTTTAAACATTAATTTTTTTACTTAAAACTATTTCAGTTAAAACTCAAAATTCTTTCATGCCAAACTCTCCTTAAGGCTTAGGTAGCGCACCTTCTGGAGTAGGAGAAGCCGCCGATTCGGGACTGGCATCTGCTGTTGGAGAAGGCGAAGGAGTGCCGCTAGCTAATTGATTGATTTGGTCTTTATAGTTAGGAGGAGCTAACTCAGCAGCTTTATCAAACAGCGTTTTTGCTTCATCAGTTTTGCCCTGTTCCTTAAACACGATCGCCTTGGCTAAAGTCGGGCGAAAATCTTTCGGGTTCGCCTTAGCCGATTCGTCGTAAATCGCGATCGCCTCCGGGTAGCGCTTCTGTACAGCATAAACCTGTCCCAAAATCAACTGCACCGAAGTGACATCAACACTTCCCGGTTTAGCCTGATTCTGCCCCGGAGCGGCCTTGAGCGTATCTTGCAGCAGTCCGATCGCAGCCTCGGGCCTTTGTTGCACCAGCAGCAAATTCACCAAGCCCTGCAAAGCCTTAATTTCCCCAGGCTTAGACGCCAAAATTGACCTGTAAGCCTGAGCCGCCCCTTCGCGATCGCCCGTGCGTTCCTTAGCCTGAGCCAGTAAAATCCCGTATTCGGTAGTCTCCGGATTCAGTTTAGCCAACTTTTCCAAAGGTGGGATCGCATCCTTAATTTCCCCCACTCCTTGTCCGATCAACTCCAGCCGCACCTGCAACAATCCCCTCAAAGCCGTTACATTGTCAGGTTCCCGCTGCAAAACCAATTCGTACCCCCTCACCTGATCTTGCAGCAACTGCGATTGCTTCTCGCCAGAGGCCGCCGTCTGAGTCGGCGTTGGAGTCGAACTACTAGTGGATGTTTGACTGGCCTTGAGGATACTATCCAAAATTGGGACCAGAGAAAATCCCAAAAAAGCGATGAGCGAAAGCACCACCGCTACAGTAATCAACCCGCGACGCTTGTTTGCTTTTTGCATAATTCAACTATCCCAACTTAAAACCTACTATTTTCTAAGAATTAACGCATCGCCAGGGGGCATCTGCAATTTAACCAGATCCCTGCAACCTTGACACTCCGGGTCTAAAGACCCAGGCATTCTTAAGGACAAACTTTGGGGCATGAATCCACCCAAAGTTTAATTCTTAAAGGGTTTGTCAGCAACCCCCACCTATTCGCTCAGCAGATTCTATCTGTGGCTACTTGTGACTTTCTAACGATCTTAGCCGCACCGTTAATGTCTGTATTAATTAACAGCGCGCATCCTGGAACAGTACAAACCTCGCTTGATTCTTTTACTCAACTGCTGCCAAATGTCCAGTTTTTCACTGACTTTTGCTAGCAGAAACTCTCGGTCTCAGAAGCTAGATTTTGAGGTCTCTGATTCGTCTTTTTCGACAAATGCCATCTTTTTAAGTCGGACTCTTGCTGGAGTCTATCTTTAAATTTGGGTGTGGGTATAATAACAAAGTTCTGCTCTGTCATTCTACCCATTTTTACTTCTGGATTTTGTCGTTGATTCCAACCAAAAACTGTGACGTTGATCTGGTGATTTTCGCAATCATCTACAATTGTTATGACTGATTTTTTCACCGCATTTCTCATCTTTCTAGTGGCAGTTTACGAGAACTGTCGCAGCCGTTTTGATAACCAATATTTAGGCAGATTGTATTTAGCAGTTTCAGATTGAAATCACGCCTTTTCTGGATTAAACCATTGGTTCAAACTTTCAATTTGCCACCGTCAACGCTCAAACGTTTACCATTACTATAAACACAAGTTAGCCAATTGTTGATGCCGGACTCTATTCCCCAAACTCCGGTTGCTTCGAGAGTGCAACTAGCAGTTTGTTCTGTCAGAGATTCGGGGATGTACAATTGCCCAAACCTTGCCGTTTCTGAGGATTAGCCTTCCTGCCTTTAATCTGGCAATTTTTGCTTTGTTCAGGCAGCGACACCCTAAGACTATCTGTCCAAAAGTGTTCTTTTTGTTTGGTTCCCAGAGGTAGTGAAACCCGATTTCGTACTATTTTTAAGGTTTGTCCAGGGTGTGAGACTGGATACATTCCTTGTTGAGTCCTGTACTTTGGCAGTGTGGGTTTTTGGTTGATTTGTCCTTTTTTGGGTAAGTTTTCTAAGAAACGAAAAGAGCTAAAAGCTCCGGCAACAGAGTTTAGGGCTTGTTGAGCAACTTGAGAGTATAGTAGCCCGTAATTTTGGTGGGTCTTGGTTATTTTGTACAGTTCGAGATATTTAACCGCACTTTTGTGGCTAAAGTACCGCTGCCGACTTTGGCAAATCCCGACATTAAAAAGGTTGTTTGAGCATTTGCTCAACAATAATTTTGTCGAGTTCGGTTAAATGCCATACATCTTTTTGTACTGCATACATTTTGTGCCAGCTCCCTTGACTAATTTTACTCGGATTTGGTAAATATCTAGCTGGATACTTTGGTCTCCTGGGCCCTTTCATCCCTCGACTTTGGTCTCAGGGTTTTCAGGGTATTTTTTATCAAAGTTTTTAACTTCAAAGTCCCAACTGACAAAACAGCCTTTTACTTGGAGCTAATATGGTAACAGACCCACAACTCCAGGCTAGCCAAACAATTTTGGATACTTAGACCCGCAGTCCCAAGGAGTGTGGTGTCAGTACAATTTCGTTTGGTCGAGCTAAAAATTACCGAAAAGATGGCGGATCGACCAGTAAGGTAATTGGAGTAAGTAAAATAGGCAGGCTGAATATCCTAAATTCTACTAGCGAGCAATTCCAACTTGCGCCCCGCCGGCTTTACGGTTGGCAACTGTCAAACTCTTTGCCAGCAAGGATTTTAGCAGCAAGACAACCAGAAAGCTTGCAGTAGGGTTGAAAGTTGGCGTTGACGGGTCACAACCAGACCTCCGGGCCCAAGCCGGCCTGTCAGGTGCTAGTAGTTTTGAAATCAGTTTTTTCAGTTTATTCTTAATTTCCCTTAAGGGATGTGTCTCCGCTGCAAGGAGTTTTTTATGAACCCCTCTCCCAATCGGTCTTCCAAATCGTCCAAATCTATTTCTGCTCGCAAGGCCGAGCCGAGCGAGTCCGCCGTGAATCAGTCCGCAGTTACAGCTTCCGCGCCGGAGACACCAGACGAAAGTCCCGTGTCTTCCCCGCCATCGCCGGCTGCACCTGTTGACCAAAATCTAGCGCCCGCGCCAACAGGCGCGCCCGCGTCGTCAAAGGATACGCTGCAACGACCGCGCTACAGTTCTGCCCCCGACAAGGACAAAACAAAGCCAAAAGAACCGCCCAGCAATGTTCCTGCACCCTCGGCGCCATCCGCGCCTTCGGAATCGGCCAGGGATACTCCAGCAGTCGCAGTCGCACCGCCGGCAATCGGCGAGCCAGCAGCTAAGGAAGCTCAGGCCGAGGATGACTTACCCTCTGTCATGCGCCAACATCCGATTCCCCCCCCCAGCGAACCCAGACAGTACCGAGCTGTTGGTTTGGTGCGGGGCCGCTACACCCAATCCGAAGAGCAATTCACCCGAGGTATGCTGATTGCTGCTGACGGAACTGCCATCGATGCAGTTTTGCTGGGTAGAGTCATGAGTTTAGTCAAAAATCACCTGGATCTGGAACAAGAACACCTGTGGGTGGTCTATCCCCGCACCAGGCAAGAAGACGGCAACTTGCACGCCCAGATTATGGGAGTTTGGGAGCCGGAAACGCTCAAGAAATCTCCCGAATCTTCCTCTGATGAGGAAAATCTGGAAGCTGGGGAGGTTGAGACTGGCGCTGAAGCATCGACTGCACTTCCGCCGTCGGAACCTGATGTTGAAGATGGGTATTTTTCGATTCGAGGCGAGGTGATTTATCAATCGCAAGATGCAGAAAAGTATGTCATCGTCAAAATCAAGCAAGCTCCCCGCAAGAATGATGACAAGATGAAGTTTTTTAAGCTGAAACTCAAGGGGGATTTAGCTACAAAGGCGATCGGATTTTTTTGGGATTTCCATGTCAAATTGAAAGCTGAGAGTCTGACTATCGAGCAGGCGAACAATATTGGCGCCCTGCCGATTAAAAAGCGGAAATTCCCCTCTGGTGGCAAGCCCGGCGGTGGCTACAAAGGAGGGGGAAACAAGCGTCCGTTTACTCCTAGGCCCAGCGGTGACGGTGCTCCTGTAGGGCGTCCTACCATCAAGTCCGCAGCAGCAGCGCCTGCTGTTCCCAAGGAACCTCTTCCTAAGCCGGTTAAGAAGCCTAAGCCCGAGGCCTAGGGCAAGATTTGAGATTTGAGATTTTCGGTTAGTACATCTGATTAATCTAAAATCGGCAAATCGCCAATCTAAAATCCTTTATTCCAGCCTGACTTGGGCGCCCCACAAATCTTGCGGGAGAAATACTCTGTCGGTGGGTAGGGGAGCAACTGGGGCCGTGAGGGTAAATTGACCTGATTCAATTTGCTGCTTCAATTCCAATGCTACTTGCCGGGAGAGAAACATACTCGCTAGGGGGGCGGCCCTGACTGGCTTGCCCTCGATGAGGATGCGGCCAGTCTTTAATTGAGCGTAGCTGACTAAGCCGAATGTGGGACGAACGCGCCGGGGGATAGAGAAATCTACCACCGGCGCTACTATTTTTTTGTCTGATACTGCACAGTGGGCGACGACTGTTTCGTTTAAGACTGGAAAGGGGATGCCGACTCCCAGCATCAAGGATGGGCCGTAGTTTTTGAAGTAGCAGCCCCGCACCCATTTGGAGTTCATCTGTTTGGCGTCGCCGATGAGTGCGAGGGTGGCGGCTGGGCCGATCGGAGTCCCGTTAGGCTGGCGTTTTTGCAGGGGGAAGTGCTGGGTTCCTTCCCAGGTGATGTAGCCCTGAGCGCCTCCCAGCCAGATGCGGGTGCCGATGCCGATGAGTTGGAGGTGGGGGTCGTTTAGCAGCGGCGACATGGCTCCCAGGCTCGAATAGACGGCGTTGCCGAGGTTTGGTTGCAGGGGGCCGAGGTAGGTGAATAGTGGTCGATCGCCCCCGTTGACTCCCACAATAAAGTTTTGATAGGCGTTCCGGGGATTGAATAAATAAAACTGGTTGATGGTGTCGCGGGTAATTGTGGTTTCAAAGGAGGCGCGGGGGTAGCAGTCTGTGACTTGCCCCAGGGCCCGCAACTGCACTGGTTTCCCGGCGATTAAGTCTTCGATGACCTGTCCGCCTCCCCGTTCCCGGGATTCTTCGCCGTCTTCGGCTACTTGGGTGGCTCCCAAGTACAGGTCTACAGCTCCAAAGCCGGAGTATGCTAAAACGCCGTCTAGCCAGCATTGGCGGATTTTGATCGGGGGGTCGGTATGGCCGAGGTTGATGATGGCGCCGGAGGATTCCATTGGCTCAAAGGTGCCGGTGGTGATGACATCGACTTGTTTGGCGGCTTCGGTAATGCTGGTTTCTTTGACTCGGTTTTTGAGTTCTTCGATCGTCCAGACTGTGGCTTTGCCTTGGCTGATTTTATCGTTGATTTCGTCGATCGATCTCATAATTTTAGTTTTAGTTTTTAGTTTTTAGTTTTTAGTTTTATTGATGGCGATTTCTTGAATTTTTAGTGAACCTAGGGTGCGTCGCCAAGAACAACTCTCGCCCTGAAACGCCAGATTAAACGAGCGACGCACCCTACAACTTATAACTTAAGTAAACCCTATTGGTTGATCATCAGGAATTATGGTGTATCTGGGTTTTGCATTTGTAGTGCGAGCTGTCGCGAGCTCGCGTGTTTTACACAGCACGCGAGCGGGGATGCTCGCACTGTAAAAAACTTTTTGCGATGCAGGAGATGCTCCTAGGACTTCTGTTCTCACTCGGAGAATTAAGAAGGACTGAAGTCCGAACCCTCAAACCTGAATTATTGATTGACAGTATCGTCATTTTCTGCTTGGTCTGCGAGCTCTGTTTTTTGTTCTGGAAGGATTTCTGGCCTGTTATTTTTTACTCCTAGAGACTCATATTCTTCGTGAATAGCCGAATCGATTGCTGCTAGGATTTTTGGATTTGCACCCCACTGGTTTAGGATGTCTTTAATTAATACTTCCCTAATCCAAACTTGAGCTACAACGGTGAGAGGCAGGGCAAGTAATAGTCCTAAGAACCCAAAAAATGTGGCGAAGAATACTTGAGATATTAATGTTACTGCTGGCAGCAATGATACTTGCTGTGCCATGACGTAAGGAGTGAGGATGTTGCTTTCAAACTGTTGAATTAGGAAATAAAGAATCAGAACTAAGCCGGATTGTAAGGGAGAGTCTAAAAGTGCGATCGTCATGGGCGGGATGACACTGATCGTGGGGCCTATATTTGGAATTAAGTTAAGAAATCCTGCTACTACGGCGTGAGCTAGCGGTAGGGGAACTCGCAAAACAGATAAACCAATTAAGCTCAACAAAGCAATCACACTCATGCTAATGAGTGCGCCGATGACCCACCTACCGAGAGCTATTTCGCATTCATCTAAAATACCATCGATTCGTCTGCGGTAAAAAGAGGGAAATAGTTGTATAAATGCTTGGCGGTAAGAGAGCGGATCTGCTAAGGTCATCAAGGTCAAAACTAAGACTAGCAAAAAGCTGAGAATAACCCCTAATGTGTTGCCAACAAAAGCTCCTGCACCGCCAACGAGTTGGTTGAACAAGGGTTGCAGTTGTCGCATAATATCGTTAACATCAAGATTCGGCAGCCTTTGATCGAATTGTCCCGAAAAGCGAGCTTCGATTTGATCTACCCACTCGTTTAGTTTGGCGATTCCTTCAGGTGCTTTTTGGGTCAGTTGTTGGAATTGTAGGGCAAAGGGCGGTACAATTATCAGGAACAAGCTTACCAAAACCAGGACTAAAAAGCTAATTGATAAAAGTACGGCGATCGACCTTTGGAGTCGGAATTTTTGCAAGTAGCGTGCTAGTCTGTTTAAGGCTGTGGCTAAGACTATGGCGGCAAACAGCAGCAGTAGGGCCTGCCGGATTTGCCACAGGATGTAACAAGATGCGATGAGGGCTAATAAGCCCATCCACTGTCCTAGCTTCATTCGATTTTAGATTTTAGATTTTAGATTCAGAAGTAGAGTATTGGGAATTATAAGACTATAACTCTTTGTATCTCTCGTTTATAGCTAAGTTTCGATCCCCTTAAATCCCCCTTAAGAAGGGAGAGTTTGAGCAATTTTTTGTTTTCCCTCTTGAGAAGGGGGAGTAGGGGGATCTAAACATAATCGTCAGATACCAGTCTGTCACTAGCTTCACAGCTATAGTTGACTCCTATCTTCACTAAGATACTCTACTCTGACACCACAATAAGCTGTTTTCTCAATTCCCTTTTGCGAACACCTGCTGCGCTGTCAGGTTCAATTCTGGGAAAGTTGGGGACTCAATCCGTTCGTCCCCCCTAAATTGTTTGACTTGATATTGGCTATCAATTAGTTGGTAAATCGAAAAAGTAGGTTGTTTGGGGTTGCCGATGAACCGTCTGCCGCCTAATCCTAGATAGTCTACAATCCAATATTCTTGGATGCCCATTGACTCATAAGCCTCAAGCTTTAGGGCATAATCATCCCCCCAGTTAGTGCTAGTTACATCGACGATTAAGGGGACTGATGAACCCATTGTGATAATTGATGATTTCTCCCATCGCGGCTCGTTTCCAATGGTTTGTTCGTTAAGTACAATAATATCTGGTTCACATCCTGATTCCTCGCGCATGGGTTTGATGACGCATTCTTTTGGAATAAAATAGCGCAGTTGCAACCTGCGAATTTCAAAGTAGAGATCCGCTAGCATAAAACCTGTCAATTTAGAATGTTTGCCTGTTGTTTTTGGGATCTCAACAATTTCTCGATTGTGTAATTCGTAGTGGTGTTCTGAATTTTTAGGATCTTATTCGATGAATTCATCAAATGTTACTAATTCTGTTATGCTTTGAATCATGGTGAGTGTCTCAAGTTTGGTTGCGATAGCTGTACTGGAAATTAAAAATTTGGCAAAAACATAGTTTTTAAACCTACTGTAGATCGCACTTCTACTGCTGTTGGCGCGATCGCGCCAACAGCAGTGCAGCTAGAATGATACTGGGGCTAAACACGGCGATGAGGGCGTTGAAGTCGCTTGAAGGTATGGATAAGCTAGGGCCTGCGTACTTGATAGCCAGGGAAAGGGCGGCGGAAAGGGTGAATACTTTGAGAATCGGGCTGATGTTGGTGTTCATGGAGGTGGTCTTTGGTTGTATAATCAGGGATTGAGATTATTGTGACAAATTTGTGCTGTAAACGGGCGTGAGGTTGGAAGGGAATCAGGGGGCGATGGAACAAAATTAGCGAGTTGGAAGTGCGATCGTTACCAATAACATTTTACTCCAAATTATTGTCTATATTTATGTATTGAAGTCGTCTTCACTAACCAATACTATCAAAAAAATGCAGCGCTATCGAGTATTGGGAGTTGCTGAATTCTGGTTCTGGGAAGATGGTATATTGGCTGTGTATCGCTGATAAAAATTGTGCAATTGTGGTTTTGCCTGATTGAGATATTAATTTATTGTGTCGCTGCTTGCTGATGGCTGCGAGTGTGGAAGCGATGAGGGAGTTTAGGAAGAGAATTTATTAGGGCGATCGCACAGCAATTAAATGATGATAAAATGCAGTGATAAAAATCAATCATAAATTCTATGACTCGATTCATTCACGATCGCTTTGCCAAAGAATACCTGGAAGAAATGCTCTCTCCCATCGGTACAGTCAATGTTGGTCGCGATGTGACGAGCGAAGTCCGAGAAATCGATGTCTATTTCACTCCAGGTACGCCAATCCCAGAATATACAGAAAATCTAGGATTGTTGGGAAAAATGGCTTGTACGACTGCAATATTTGAACCATTTCGCAATCCGATCGCTCTGGGCGACGTCTGGAACTGTACGAGTAAGTTATTCGATTTGCGAAGAGAATTAGAGCGACAGGCAAGAAGAGAAAATACTCGCTATGATGATGCTAAGTTGCCATTTCTGTGGATTTTGACACCGACAGCCTCGAAATCATTAGTTTCGGGTTTTGGTGGCATACCAAACCTCTCTAATTGGCTGGAGGGCATCTATTTTTTCCCGGAACACTGGCAAGGAGCAATTGTGGTGATTCACCAGTTACCAGAAACACCAGAAACCCTGTGGTTGAGGATTTTGGGCAAAGGGAAAGTGCAGCAAAGGGCTATTTCTCAGTTGAGCGCTTTAGCCACGGACGATCCGCTGCGGATGACTGCCTTAGAGTTATTATATAGGTTACAGTCAAATTTAGTGACCGATATTCCACAGGAATTAGAACCAGAAGAGCGGGAGTTAATTATGGCCATTACACCACTTTTTCAACAACAAATACAAGCCGCACAACAACAAGCTAGAGAAGAAGGGCTAGAACGAGGGCTAGAACGAGGGCTAGAACGAGGGCTAGAACGAGGGAGAGAAGAACAGCAATGCTTAATTTTATCAGATTTTCTGCCAGGAAGATTCGGAGAATTAAGCCCCAAAATGAGCGTGTTTCTAACGCCTCTATCCAAGTTGTCGGCGACGGAATTTACTCGGATGTTGCTGGCGATATCAATGCTGACAGTAGATGCAGCAGGGCAGCAGCAAGCGGTGAAATTGTTGGCGGAATATGTGTTGAGGAGGTACTTTAATGAATCGGCAGATATTCTTGATGCAGCCGTTACCAATTTACTCGAATTGCCTGCGGTCGAATTGACTGTGCTGGTAGAAGAACTGCCACAGTTATCGGCGGATGAATTGAGGGCAAAATTGTAGATTTTTTGGAGGATAGCGATCGACAAATTACCTGGATTGGGAGCTTTAGTTGGGGGCGATCGCTCAAAGTAAAAATGGGAATCAGGGGGCGATCGCACCTAACTTATAAAGAAAGATGTCGGACGAACTTACCAAGCTGGAAGTGCGACCGCACATAGTTTTTAACAGGAAATAGGCGATGAATGTTGTTTCAAATACTGAAGTATATCGCCCAGACTGGGAGTGGCTAGTATCAGCAGAAATTATAAGCTGTCGCACAAATAAACATTGCATATTCAGGGCGATGCTCAGAGCAAGAACCCACTCATTGTTTTATTGTTTTTCATATAAAATTTAAATGCAGAACAGGTTAGCATAAATTATAATAGAATATAAGAATGTTTTGTGGCCTCTCAAGTTTAAGCTAAGCCAGGAAGTAATAGCAGAGTGGTGGGAGATTTTTGATAGGGTAACGCAGTCGATCGAGGTGGAGGTTAAGGTAGATTTTCCGAGGGTTCGGAAAGATGCTAAATTCCTCGCTTGTGCTTTGGCTGGTAATGCAAATTTTTAAATAACGGGCGATCGAGATTTTACTGAGGTAGAAACTTTGGGCAATACTAAGATTGTTTCAGTTTCTGGTTTTCTGGATCAAATTTTAGAATAGGGGCTCGATTGAGAGCAAAGTACCAAAGCGATGAGGGATTTTAGGTGAGGAATTTCTGGTTAGGGCGGGCTAGCAGAGGTAGGGACACGGCAATGCCGTGTCCCTAAAGGAATATATAGATCGCGCGGTGTACTTCATAAACCTGGAATCTGCTGTATGTGTTGCGCCTGAGCGGGCGATCGCATATTTTCTGAGATACTAGGATAATCTGCCAGCGTTGAGCGTAATTGAAAATGGATCACGAAAATTTAGAGTTAATAGAAAATATTCGCCAGCAATTTGACAATACTCCTTTTCCCAGAATCCCGCTGGAAGAATCTCCAAAAGACAACAGCGAATTGCTCTACCTTCATAATCTTGTCACTGCTTACTACTTCAGAAATAGAAAAGTCATCAATACCTCTGGTAAAGTTATCCTTGATGCGGGATGCGGCACCGGTTACAAATCCTTAGTGTTAGCTATAGCAAATCCTGGAGCAAAAATAGTAGGCATCGATTTATCAGAAGAATCTGTGAAACTAGCCGAGCAACGTTTGCAATATCATGGAGTTGCGAATGCAGAGTTTTATGCTTTGAAAATAGAAGAGTTACCAAGTTTAGGGTTACAGTTTGACTATATCAATGCTGACGAAGTTCTGTATCTCTTGCCCGATGCTATTGCTGGATTGCAAGCGATGAAGTCTGTTATGGCTCCAGATGGAATTATCCGCACCAACCTGCACAGTTCAAATGGTAGAGCCGGAGTATTTCGCGGTCAAGCTGTTTTCAAAGCAATGGGATTAATGGATGGAAGTCCGGGAGAATTGGAGATAGAAATAGTCCGGGAGACTATGGAAGCATTAGAAGATGGAGTTGGGCTTAAGGCATTTACATGGAACTCAGATCGCGCGCAGAATGAGTCATGGATTATGTCTAACTATTTATTAGTTGGTGATAAAGGTTCTACCATTCCTGAAGTGTTTGCCATGTTGAGATCCGCCGATCTAGAGTTTATCAATATGGTGGCTTGGCGCAGGTGGGAATTGATGGATTTGTTCAAAGATGCAGATGATTTGCCTCCGTTTTTGGCGATGAGTCTGCCAGAAGCTTCTCTGGAAGAGCGACTGCATTTATTTGACTTGCTGCATCCCCTGCACCGTTTGTTTGATTTCTGGTGCGGCAATCCAAATCGGGCTCAGGATTTTGTGCCCGTGGCGGAATGGACGGAGGCCCAATGGCCCGAAGCACGGGTACACCTGCACCCTCAACTGAGGACTTCCCAGATTAGGGAAGATTTGACTAATTGTATTGAGAGTGAGACTGCGTTTGAGATTAGCCGTTATATTATTGTGCCGACTTTGGCGCCAGTGGCGATCGAGAGTAAAATGGCGGCTTGTTTGCTACCTCTGTGGGAGGGGCCGCAGTCTGTGGTGTCGCTAGTCCAGAAGTGCCTTCAAATCCGCTCTCAGATGGCTGTTAACCCAGAGCCTGTTAGCGAGCAGACAGCCTTTGAGGAAGTCAAGGAATTGTTGCTTAGGCTGGAACTCTTTCTGTATGTGCTTTTGGAGCATTAGAGCCAGGAGTTGAAAAAAAAATTGCTCTGGGGTGATATTAAAGCGCCGACAACTGGGTAAGTTACATATAAGAGTTAGAAACGAGCATCCCACGCCTCTAGGAGAAAAGACTTATGAAGACTGAATTTAAAGCCAAGTTCCTGCAACACATCAACAAAAGAAGACAGGATCAAGGTTTCACCCTGATTGAACTGCTGGTTGTTATTATCATTATCGGTATTCTTTCGGCTATTGCTTTGCCTTCCTTCCTCAGCCAAGCAAATAAGGCTAAGCAATCTGAAGCTAAGCAGTACCTCTCTTCAATCAACAAAGGTCAGCAAGCAGTCTACGCAGAGAATAATCTATTTGCAAGCGATGTTACTGAATTGGGTCTTGGTCTCAAATCTGTAACCAATAACTATACCTACACGCTAGGAAGTAGCGCGAATGGAGCTACATCTCTTGGAACTCCAGTCGGTGGTGCTACTTCTGCCCTTAAAGGATATGCAGCAGCTGTGGGGTTAGTTCCAAGTGGAGATGCAAAAGGTACGCAGACCATACTTTGTGAGACTACTGGTACTGGTTCGCCTGCAGTCACGACTCCCGATGGTACCGTAGCTAGTCTTGTTTGTGCCAACGCCATGACGGCAGTTACCAAGTAATTACTGAGTGCAACAATTTCCTGCTTGTTTAGAACAATAAAAAAAGTGGGTGGTATCCTATGTACTGCCCACTTTGATGTATTTGCTAGACCTCTGACAAAG
The DNA here is from genome assembly GCF_015207455.1 of Microcoleus sp. LEGE 07076. GTDB lineage: Bacteria > Cyanobacteriota > Cyanobacteriia > Cyanobacteriales > Microcoleaceae > Microcoleus. The sequence goes on along the minus strand of NZ_JADEWV010000007.1, from coordinate 34,360 downwards.
TTAAAGAAACTTCTACTGAAAACTGCATTTATCTGCTTGTAACATGATTTCTAAAGATTTATCGGTTGTTACATCCGATGAGCATAACCAAGCCCATCAATGTATGCTTAAAGGCAATTATATTCAGGCTGCGACGCTTTATGAACTGGCGATTGAAACCGAACCAGATACCAAGTATTACTACTGGCACTTGGGATTGATGTTCTTGTTGCAAGGACAAGAGGCGGAAGCTCAGACAACGTGGCTGCTTGGAATGACCGAAGGGGAGCCTGAAGAAATAGATTTGTGGACTGAAGAATTGATACAGGTGCTTCAGACGGAAGCAGAGCGAAGAAGACTGGAGGTGGGCGATCATAAAACCGCTTGGGCAATTCGGCACCACATACGGGAAATTAAACCTAGAGATATTAATAACCTGTTGCATTTGATAGGACTTTCCATTCTGCTGAAGACCTACACAGGCGAGGAACTGACAGATTTAGGCCTTTTAGAACTTCTTAAGTCTGAAGAAGGGAATGGGGTAGACTCTGAACTATTGCTGCAAGTGTGGAAGGATGTGTTAGATCGAGATCCTTTGCATCCGTCAACGTTTGAGTTCACAGAAGCGTGTTTAGCTTATGTCAAGGAACCTCTAGCTTTTGTGGACACTTTGATCCCATTTGTTTATCATATTTCTTACTCAGGAAAGGATTTTCCTTTGGCAGCTCGCTTCACTGAATTAGGCTTGCGTTTGATTCCTGAACATCTAGAATTACTACGTGCTATATCTTGTTTTTATCAAGATATTTGTGAATTTTCTAAGGGAATAGAGGCTGCTAAATTATGCTATTTTCTCATGGAAAGCATATCAGATAAAATTTATGCAAATCTGTTAATAATGCGGGGTTTGATGAGTGCAGGAGGTTATTGGAATGAAGTTTGTTCAGCATTGGAAGTGCAGAAATCATTGCTAGCTACTTTACTGGCAACGCCACCGACATCTCTGGATTCAAGTGCTGCGATCCGCTTATTCAATTCTACCTTTTTCTTCCCTTATTTTGAAGATAGAGCGGATAAAAATGGACAAATTCGCAGTCAAGTATCTCAGATTGCTCAGTTAAACGTAGAAAATTGTAATAAGGAACGAGTGGAGCGATATCGCCAGCGGCAGTCGCCTATTCTGAAAACAGGAGTTCCTACTAGACGTTTGAAGATTGGATATCTTTCTTATTGTCTGCGCGGTCATTCTGTCGGTTGGCTAGCGCGATGGCTTTTTCAGTACCATGACCGCGAACACTTTGAAATCAATGCCTACTTGATGGGTTCTGAACTGACCGAAAATCCATTGCAGGAATGGTACATCAGCCAAGTTTCTAAAGCCCATAAATTAGGACTAAGTGGGGCAGAAGCTGCTGATAAAATTTACGAGGATGAGATTGATATTTTGATCGACTTAGATAGTATTACCCTGACTGCTACTTGTGAAACAATGGCAATGAAACCGGCACCTGTTCAGGCGACTTGGCTTGGTTGGGATGCTTCAGGAATTCCAGCGATTGACTACTTCATTGCTGACCCTTATGTTGTACCGGACTCGGCTCAGGAATACTACACAGAAAAAATTTGGCGTTTGCCTCAAACTTACATCGCAGTGGATGGGTTTGAAGTGGCTGTGCCAACTCTGCGTCGGGATCAATTAGATATCTCCAGCGATGCTGTCATATATCTTAGCGCTCAGAGAGGGTACAAATATAACCCGAATACAGCACGGCTACAAATACAAATTATTAAAGCAGTACCAAATAGCTACTTGTTAATAAAAGGTTTGGCGGATCAAGAATCACTTAAAAACTTTTTTATCCAGATTGCAGAATCAGAAGGTGTGAATGCCGATCGCCTCCGATTTTTACCATTAGCTCCTTCAGAGGCACTTCACCGAGCTAACTTGGGTATTGCTGATGTGGTACTCGATACTTATCCCTACAATGGAGCCACAACAACTATGGAAACTCTGTGGATGTGCATTCCGCTAGTAACCCGTGTAGGACAGCAATTTGCCAGTCGCAACAGTTATACGATGATGATGAATGCTGGTATTTCCGAAGGGATTGCTTGGACTGATGAAGAGTATGTAGAATGGGGGATTCGTTTGGGTAAAGACTCTGGTTTGCGGCAACAAATATGTTGGAAATTGCGGCAGTCACGGCAAACTGCGCCTCTGTGGAATGGCAAGCAATTTACGCGAGAGATGGAGAAAGCTTACGAGCAAATGTGGCAGATATATTTAGATAAACATTAGTCATAAGGGAGATTAGGTGATTGGAAAAGCTAAAAATTCTGGTTGTAAATAATCTATATCCACCCCAGGTGGTTGGAGGATACGAACGGGCGATCGCAGATTATGCCCGACTTTTGCAGGAACGCGGTCACACAGTCCTCGTACTCACGAGTAACACAGAAGAATTGCCCACTGGCTACCAAAAAGCTGATTCCGATCCGAGTACAGTGCGGCGCTGTTTGTCCCTGTGGGGCACTTGGACAGAGCGAGGAGCGCAACCTTTTTATCCGGCTCACGTTGCATCAATTGCTGTACGCAATTACAAGGCGTTAGAGCAAGAGTTGAATTCCTTTAAACCGGATGTCTGCCTAGCAGGAAATACAGATTTTTTAGGCTCAGAAGTTTTAGAACAAATACTTGATGCTGAGATACCAGTTGCTCATTATGTGATGAATTCCCAACCAGGATATAGCCACGATTTAGCTCCCCGCAGTCCTTTGTATCGATACATAACTGTTAGCAATTGGATTCGAGAGAATTTACAAGAACAAGGCTACCCTACAGAAACAGCTCAGACGATTTACCCCGGTGCAGAGGTTGAGGAATTTTACCAATCTGAACTCCCGCAGCGCGATCGGCTCCGCATTGTCTATGCCGGTTTAGTAATGCACTATAAAGGGCCAGATGTTTTGATTGAAGCTCTTTACTTGCTCCATGAGGCTGGTGTAGATTTTACTGCGACTATCGCTGGAGGTTCTCTCACCCCTGAATTTGTTGAGGTACTTCAGAAGTTTGTTGAGTCAGAAGGTTTACAGGAAAAGATATGCTTTACAGGACTTTTGTCTCGCCAGGAACTCGTGCAACTGTACCGCACGCATAATGTCTGGGTGTTGCCCTCCCGTTTTGAAGAGCCTTTCAGTATAGGCTTAATCGAAGCTATGGTTGCTGGGTTGACGATCGTTACTAGCAACACAGGAGGCTCGCCGGAAGCAGTACAGCATAGTAAAACTGGACTAATCTTTGAGTCAGAGAATCCTTTGGATCTTGCCGATTATTTATCTTCCTTGCCTATGAATCCTGCTGAGTGGGAAGTCATGACTAGAAAGGGACAGGAACGAGCATTATCCGAACTCAGTCGCACCCGCACAATGGATAGATTAGAATCCGTTTTGTACGAACTAGCACTTCAAAACAAAAAAAGAAATCAGTAGAGATCGGGAATTCAGCGTTGAGTTGATGCCTCACCTAATTATAACTTTTGAATGGTATGAACATCGTGTGTGCTGTTCCAATAATCAACAACTCTGGGCTGATGTATTGATTGTTTGTTGCTACAAATAAAAGTGGCGCGATCAATCCAACGTTGGATTGGATTAGTTACTGAATAAGTAATTCCTTCGGGTGATAATGATAGTAAATCATTGTTGTACAAAAGTTCAACATCTTCCACTACCAAATCTAAACTCAAGAGCGTATCCATGAGTCCTTTTAAATTAAAAAATGTACAACTCGTAGGCTCATAGGGACTCTCAGAACCTATGGGACAAAACAGCATGGCATTTTGGTTGTCATCCATATAAACTGCTGTTTCTATAATTATTTTGCCTCCTTCTTGCAACACATCCTTAATTAACTTTAGCGACCAGAAGGGGTATCTGAGGTGATAAAGAACACCGGGAAATAAGATAACATCAAACATTCCAAACGTCTCCGGTTTTAAGTCAAGGAGGTTTAATTGATACATCTTGACTTGTGAATTGAAAAAAGGAATTAAAAATTCGATCGCCCCCATCGATAAGTCATTATCAATGCCAATGACTTCCTTTGCACCCAGCTTTTCTGCCTCAAAGCAAAACAGACCATCTCGACAGCCGATATCAAGAACTCGTTTGTCCTTAAGATCCAGTGTTCTTAAAGCTCTGAGAGGCACATCCTGCATAGGTACAGCGACATTATTTCCCGATGTTGAGAGATTTTCAGTTAATTGAATTATGTGATAGAACTTGTGCTTTTCGAGTTGTTGAAGAATTTGATTTTCATCCATGACTGACCTACTTTTTATAGGTTGAGTGAAATTCATCAAATGCTTAAGATTGACTGCTTTCAAACTGGGGAGACTTGCTGCACCAGCCTGTGCAACTGCCTGTTGATTTTCGTTCTCTAAGACTACCCGAAAGTGGAGGCAGGGTAGTAAAGCTTTCCACTGCATTTCACTGAGATTTCCCAGTAATGAAATTTCTGGAACATCTGTCTCATCTAAATCTTCTTGCATAAGAATATTCATTATAACAGAAGATAAAACTAGATTTGCATCTTCTTCAGAGATATTGCTTGTATCCAGAAGCGCAGTTATTTTACTTGGCTCTTTTTGAGCAAATAAAGTGGTAATTACGCCTTCTAGCTGAAGACAGAGGGACTCTTCAGGTTGCTGCCAATCAGGAAACAGAATTATATTAATCTCTCTCAGTCTTAAGTTATTGAGGAAGTCATCCAATTCCGGTGACAGTGAAACTTCTGGCGAGACAACCAACTTTAACTGTGAAGGATCGCGATTCAAGAGATTCTCAGCCTTGACCAGCTTTGGCACAATTTTCAAAACGGCTTGCGCTGCTTTTTTGGCTAATTCTATATTGCCCATTTTCTCTGAGGCTTGCGCTAAATACCAAAAAGTCTGCCAGTGATTGCAGTTTTGATGAACAGAATCTCCTTTTTGAAACCATACAGCAGTATAGTCGATCGCCCGAATAGCAAATGATTGACCACAACGTCTTTCAAATTCATGGATTGCTTTTTTACAACCCTCCCAGTGACCGTAATCGTCTATCTGGACAAAGCCACTGGGAACAACACTATCGTAAATGTTGTTAAATATATCCATGGTTGACTCATACCAATCGCCATCAGCGTGTAGTAAAGCTATACTGCCTATTGCGGATTTAGATTCAGGTAAGGTTTGAGCAAATAGCCCCTTAACGGGTATGACAATATCTGCGACCTCTAAGGATTGACAAATGACATCTAAGTTGTCACTAAGTGGAGCTTTGAGAGTTCCACCACCCCAATCTGTTAAATTAGCAGGAATTCCGTGATGTTTATCAGCTTCAGTGGGTTCTGGCATCCCTTCAAAAGTGTCAAAAGCATAGAGGAGTCGCGGGCGTAAACTGTATCTCTTGATAACGACTGCGAGAAGTGCTGCTGACCCTCCTTTGTAACTGCCACATTCAACGAAGTTACCTGGTATATCATCTAAACAGATTTGCCTTGCTAGGGAGTATAGCGAGAACAGTCTGGCTTCATTCAATAATGTGTAAGGTCTGATAACTGAGAGAATTTCTTGAAACTCGTCAGTGAGAATTTTGGCAAAAGCTATGTTGCTAAATTGAGCCTGGATATGATGCTGCAAGCTTTTTTGAACGTCCCCTACTTGCCAGTAAAGCGAGCTGAGATAGTTCTGAGCAATTAAAGAGCTTGGATGGACTTTTAGTGCCTGAGTGAAGGTAGCGATCGCCGTCTCTATCTCACCCTTCACAAAACACTCTTTGCCTTTCTGGATTAACTGAGTAAATTTTTGGCGATCGCCGCTAAAATCAACTGAGGAGCGTACATCTGACACAGATTGATACTCTTCAACATAATGAAACAGCTTATTTAAAAAAGGATCGACCGACTGATTGTTTGACATACCGCTGACTGTGTAACTTTGTAAATGTGCTGGTAAAACCCAGTTAACTTTAGGATCGGGCTGATGGATAACTGGCTCTACATTTCCCCGCCAAGCAACCCCCATAATTTGCATAGTTTGGTACACTAATGTTTGCCATCCCTTGTACCTCAAATAGTCCAAGCCTTGAGCTACATCAGGAGAAGCCAAGTCGTGAAATAAAATCAAAGCGTCTGCTTCTGCTAATTGTTCACAGGCGATCGCATCATTAAGTGGTCCTGGTGATTCGTGATTGCCATCAATAAAAATCAACGACCATTTACTTTGCAATTGATCTGCTAACTCCTCCACTTTTTGAGGGCTATAACCATCCACTAAATTAACTGACTCAAAAACTTCAGCCTCTTTCAGCGAATTGCTGACACTTTCATAAAATTCTGGTATCGCTAATAGAGGGTCAACTACATCTAGCTGTACTCCTGCTAATGCTAGATGACAAGCAGACCAACCCAACCAGCAGCCAATCTCTAAAGCTTTTTTCCCCTGAAATTTAAGAGCTGTATTGTAAAGAATATGAGCCTCATCTCGACTCAGAAACCCTATCGTTGGGTGTCGCTTGTCCACATACCAATTATGGGGGATTTCCCGACGCAGGTAAGGCCAAGGTTGACTGTTAGCATCTCCTGCTATCATATTTAGAAAACAATTGTCAGGCTGTACGAGTTCAAATCCAGGCGATACATAATCTCCGACTGGTAACAAGGCACGCTCAATGACCTTTACTGTTTCCTCAATCATTCGTTCTTCTCTAAACATTTCTTCTGCTCGCTGCTTACAAACTAGACCAATAGAGTGACGTAAGTCGGGATTCACTACCCACTCTTCAATTGTTGTAACTAATTCTTGAATTGTGGCTTGGGAGTCAATTTTTGGGTCTGAAAGTAATTTACCAGTATTGCCCAATTCTTCTGGTATACCGCTGACGGCTGTTGCCATAACTGGCAAACCCTTTGCCATTGCCTCCATAACAGACAAAGGCATTCCTTCTAATTGGGAAGGTAGAATAAAAATATCCGCACTATTCAACCAAGCTGAAACATCCGATCGCTGTCCTAAAAACTTAACTTTATCGGTTATTCCTAATTCCTTAACTGCTTCTTGACTTTGCCTTTCAAGCTGCGGATCAAAAATACCACCTCCCGCCCACAAAAAGTAAATTTGTGACCAGACTGGACTTTGCATAAGCTGCTTAATTGCCTCTAACTGATACTGGTAGCCTTTTCGCGTTTCTATGCGAGCTGCTGTAAAACAAACTACAGCATCTAAAGGAATACTAAGCTCTTGACGTAGGCTTTTACAAATTGATAAATCTCTAGCAGTGAAATATTCTGAAGGTCTTCCGTAATAAATAACCTCCCCCATATTTCTAGGAAGTTTGAAAAGTTCGTGTAATAAACTCAGATTATCATAAGAAACCGCAATAACTGACTTAGCTTGGTTGTAGTGAAGTGATAACTCGTTTAAGTAGCCACTAAAACACTCTGCTAAATAAGGATCGACAAGCCCCTCAACTGTGATGTAAGGTATCTCAAGCTGGATAGCAATTTGCTTGATTGTCAAATTGGAGAACGGGTTGGAGTTACTACAAATAATCAGATCCGGCTTAGCGGATAGGTTTATTAAAGTATGGTGCGCTTCTTCAACGTTGTTACTTTCTATCCATAAATGCTGGATACCTAACTGGTTTTGATAAGTTATTAAATTATTATTATATGGTTCGGGGTGTCGGCAAGTTACTTGATAGCCTAACCTTGCCAATGCACACATAATTGAGTGATTATATTGTGCAACTCCACCGACACCTGGATCGTCTGTAGACAATAAAATATGTTTACTCATATGTGTTAATTTTGTGTGAAATAATACCTTAGTTCTAGAGTTTCAGATTTTTAATCCTAGCAGCTCCTCACCTTCCCCCTACTACTTCCCCTTCGCCTGCCTCAAAAGCTCCTTATAATCAGCTCTGTCAGGATTTAGCTTCACCAACTTCTCCAAAGGCTCGATCGCCCCCACCTTATTATTCATCTCCAACCGCACATTTGCCAACCCCTCCAGAGCCGTCAGATTCTGAGGTTCCCGCTGCAAAACCGTCTCATATCCCCGTTCCTTCGCCGCCAGCAGAGACTCCTGAGAAACAGCAGCAGCCACCGGTTTTTGTCGATGCTGGCTGCTCAAACCGCTGCTGAACAGACTGAAAATCCCAAAAATCGCAGAACCAGCAAAACCTACCATCGATACTAACGCAAAAATCTGCTTTGTACGCGCGGCGTAGCTATCCCGTAGGGAATCGCCCTTATTAACTGGACGATCGCTCGATTTTGTCTGTATACTTTCCATTGCTAACCCTTAGCGCGGCTGTTTTCCAGGCACTCGTAAAGCGCCTATATCTAGATTGCCCAAGTTCGATCGCAAAACGATCGCCCTTCGCCATTTAAAATTTGAGACCAATTCTATTCCAATACATAAAATCTGAGATTTGTCAAGGACATTTAGGTAACAATAACACGCGCACGATCTCGATCGGTGAAGGGCGATCGCGCCCCTGTGTCTTTAGCCATTATCTTGCGGTAATTCTCCAAACTGATCTCGATAACTAGCTAGCAAAGATTCGAGTTCATTCGCACGTTGACTTTCAGCTTCGGCACGTTGACTTTCAGCTTCTGCCCGTTGCCGTTCCACTTCTGCCCGTTGCCGTTCCACTTCTGCCCGTTCCCGTTCCGCTTGCAAAGCTGAAGCCAATTCATCGGGAATCAATAATTTCTCCCCATTATCTTCACGATAAAACCCAATCAGTTTTCCTTCTATTTCTAACCGCAGTTGCAATACTTCGCTGCGATTATCTCTGATTAATTCATACCCATCTTCCCCCAACCTATACCCGCGCAATTGTTCTCTAATCCATTCACCTCTAGGGTCAAACAACCAATATTCCTCAACTTCTATCCCCTCGTACAATTCTTTTTTATTGATTATATCTTCCGACTTTGTACCTGGTGATGTAATTTCAAAAATTACTTTCGGCACTTGCCCTTCTTCCCAGATTTTGTAATTATCTCTGCCACCAGGTTCTACATCAAAAATCACCATCACGTCTGGTGCTACACGGATTTTTGGGAAACCTTGAGCGTAGTATAAAAATTGGTTTGCTAAAACAGTAGCTCGACGGTCTGCAAAGTATTGTTTTAAGACTTCTAAAGTAGTTAAGATTGCATAAACATGGTCGTAAGTTTCTGCCACTGGTTCTCCATCAGCGCTAGGGTATACGATTTCAGAAGTTTTGAGGGTGGGAACGACTGTTGTCATGGTCGTGCTTCCTATTAGTTGTCTATTTATTATAAACTTTTTTGCTGCGACTAAGTAGGTTAATTTAATTAATCGCACCCACTGCGAAATTCTTTGATAGCCTCAACATGACTCGGCATATTAACACACCTCACAAACAAAGGAATATCGAGTTGTGGGAGCAATTCGGAACTCGCAATCTCTTCGTATCCTTGCTGTCTGAGAGCATACAGAAACAGTCGGCTGTTTTCCCAAAACCAGACTTCAGGAATTTGCAGCCGTTTGTAAGCCTCTAGCTTGTCAATTCCGCCGCTAGTTACGACTACTTCGATCGCCAAATCTGGACGTTCTCTATCAGCACCCAATTCGTAAGACTTGTCTGCTTCACACTTTACCAGTCGCGATTCATTTTCTAAAGTTAGAGACTCCGTAGGGGTGAAATCGATTCGGGCCGCCATCATGTAAGTTTCTACCAACGCACCGATACGTCCCTTGGCTGTTTCGTGTTTTCTTCCAGGCATTTTCTGAATCTCCAGTATCCCATCTAAAAATGACAGCCGAACCCCTGGAATATCCAGCATCGGTTCTAAAGTCTTGAATTGTTCCCAGGTTAACCCTGGAAATAGCAAGGATCTATCTAATTTTTCTTCTAATGTTGCAGTCATGGCGAACTCGCTCCTTATTCATTAACAATTCCTGCTTCAAACACCTGTTGAGCCGTCAATTTTAACTCTGGAAAAGCAGCCGATTCAATTCTCTCGTCTCCCCGGAACTGCGTCAACTCATATTCCCCGTCAACCAATTAATATACCGAAAGCGTCGGTTGTTTGGGATTGCCAATATAGCGTCTTCCGCCCAATCCCAAATAATCGAAAATCCAGTATTCAAAAATGCCCATTTCTTCATAATCGCGCAGTTTTGTAAGATAGTCAGTCTGCCAGTTGGTGCTGACAACTTCTACTGCTAAACGCACTGAAGAACCCATTGTGATAATCGATTCTGCTGCCCAGCGCGGTTCATTTATCACTTGCTGGCGATCGAGAACGATGACATCTGGTTCGTATCCTGATTCAGTGCGATCGGGTTTAAAGACACATTCCTTGGGAAGGAAATAGGGCAATCCAGCATTGCGACATATAACGCCAACTTCTATATTGAGAAATCCAGAAACTTCGGAATGTTTGCCAGTTCCTTTGGGCATTTCAACAATTACTCCATTATGCAGTTCGTAGCGATGTTCTGCATTCTCAGGATACCATGCAATGAATTCGTCAAATGTGACTAATTTTGTTAAGGCTTGAACCATGTCGCTCGCTCCTTTATTATAGTTATACCAATTTAATGTGAAGTTGCATATATCTCGATCCCCCTCGCATCCCCCTTCTTAAGGGGGACGAAAGAGAAGAATCTTGTTCCCCCCTTAACAAGGGGGGCTAGGGGGGATCGGATTCTATCCAGCCTCATAAAAAATTGGTATTAAATTTAATTTAAGTTGATTTAAACTATTCCCGCAAAGCCTTGATGAATTCATTAACAGCATCATATTGATCGAAGTAAGTTACATATCTCACTAACAAAGCAATGTCTAACTCCGGCAACAACTCGCTGCGATCGACTTTTTCGTACTCCTCCTTCAAATAATAGATACTCAGCACCCCATCTTCCCAAAACCAAACTTCTGGTATCCCCAACCGCTTGTATAGTTGAAGTTTATCGATGCCACCGCTAGTGAATACAACTTCGATCGCCAAATCGGGAATTGCCTTTTTAGTCTGCAAATTATACGACTCATCAGGCTCTTTTCTCGCCCCTAATTCTTTACTACCCAAAGTCGGCCCGCCCTTAACATAAAATCGGATGCCCTTTTCTCTCAGGTATGCTTCTAACAAAAGACCAATGGTACTCTTCGATTCTTCATGTTCGGGGCTAACTGTCATAATTTCTAAAATTCCATCTAAGTAAGCGAATTTGATGCCGCCGACAGACTCAAAAGCAGCTTCTAGCGATTCAAATTGTGACCAACTCACTCCTCTTAGAGTCAGGCAGCTATCAGTAATTGAGTTTTTGACTGCTGTTTGTGTCATGTTTTTTCCTTATCCTTTTTCTAGATTAAGCCTTTGACAGCGCAACTGTTTTATCAATTTTATTAACTTTTGTTCGATCGACCTCCCACACCTTCAAATGCTATCAGGATCGATACCCTGACTCCTCAAATATGCCATTAGTCGATCGGCCCGCTGGCGTTCCTCATCGGCCCGCTGGCGTTCCTGTTCCACCCGTTCGGCCCCCCACAGCAGCAAATTGCCATTCTCATCCCACCAGCGCAACCAATAACCCGTTCTCTGAGATTTTTTACCTTCCCAAACCCCTAGAGATAAACCCATTGATTCTATCCAAAATCGCCGATTAACATCCGGTTCTTGCAGTTCGTAATCTCCCGAATCCGAGAGTCGATATACTTCCAACACACCCGATTTAGGTTCAAAAATTACATAAATCGGCACCTGCAAAATTCGCTCGTAAAACCGCCATTTTCCGTAAGGATATGTCGGTTTATTAGAATATTCACTACCGTCAGTATCCGATAAAAATTCCATCACTACTGCGGGTACTTCTCCCTCAGCATTGCGCGTATAACTGCGGCGAACTTCTCCTAGTTCTGCTGGTAGTACCGAGGGAACGAACACCCAATCTGGTGCTTTTACTACTGTTTTGTCGTTAACTTTGGCACAGAGTCCAAAATTGGAAGCTATTAGCATTGAAGCTAGGATAAATCCTGCGAGTTCCAAAGCTTCTCGCAGGGCAGCAGCTAAGAGTGGTTGGTCAATATTTTCCACAGGATCGTCTGGTAATTTAAAGTCATCTGGCAATTTTTCCCAAATTACAGTATACTGAGTTGTTGTTTTTTCCGGTTTCGATAATGTTTGACTCATTGGTTTTCATGGTTGCGATTGAAATACTTTTTTGTGAATAGAATCTGGACAATAAGTTTAATGCCTGGTTGGCACGTTCAACTAATCCTATGGTGCGCTTCAGGGGGAAAATCTGAGTCATTCGCCACCACATTCTGAGAGTAAACGCACCCTAAAATAACTACAATAACTTAGTTCCCAGAAAAAAAATCCCGAACCTGGTAATAATTCCGTTTATTAAATTATACCAGGTTTTCAGAAGTGTTTTATGGCAGAATGGGTTCTGCCGATTTTGGGGTTTGACAAGGTATAACAGGCTATTTTGGTTTTTTGTGCAATCTGGGAAAACCAGGCGGGACAGATAGATGTTCCGCAGTTACAGTCGCATTTACTTTCTCGGAAAGGGGAGCCAATGTTTGAGCTACTTTAACTTCTTGTCGCAGTTGTTCTGTTGAACCAAATAAACTTCCCAGTCCTTTGAATAATTGGCGAATGCTGTTGCGGATTGCCGGATCTCCCGTCAATTCGTCCACGTCAGAAGTAATCTTCTGCACGTTCTGAAATGTAGCTCGTGCTGAATCTAGAGTTTGCTGCAATAATAGCAAAGTGCCGGGATTGTTGATCTGGGTGGACAAATCTCGCAAATTACCAGAAGCTTGGGCGGCATTCGCTGAGAGAGTTTCTAAATTGTTCAGCAATTGTCCTTGGTTGATGCGATTAATTGTCGGGCTCAAACTGCTGACAGCTACTCTCAATTCTTGACTGCTTTGATTGATGTTGTTGAGGGTTGAGACTAAACTGGCGCGGTTGGTTGCTACTAAAGCATTAAGTTGGTTGGCTGTTAAGGTAATTTGATTGGCTGCTTGAGTTACTGAATTAGCAGAGTTGATTGCAGCGGCAGATACGGCTTTTGTGGAAGTGTCGGCAGTAGCTGCTACTTTAGAAACATCTGCGGCTACTCCTGATATGTCCCCTTTGAGCGATTGATTCAAACTGGCAGCTTCTCCTTTTAATGATTGATTTAAACTGTTTACTTCTCCTTTTAATGATTTGGTTAAACTGTCAGCTTCCCCTTTTAATGATTGATTTAATGTTGTCAATTCGTTGGTAACTGATTTACTTAAATTGCCAACGTCTCCCCTGACGGATTGATTCAAACTTTTGATTTCGGCGTTGGCAGTTTTAGTTAAGTTCGATAAATCTTGAGTGAGTTTAGCTGCACCTTGAGCTGTGCTGGCTGTATTCTGTGCAATTGATTTAATACTGTTGAACAGTGCGGGGTCGGTGTATAAATTAGCTAGGCGGACTGTGGAGCGAATTAGTTCGTCGAGACTGACTCCAACTTGACCTTTTAGGCGGGAATTTTTGCAGATTATTTCTGGGGGACAGTCGGCACTAATGGGATTGGCGGTAAGTAATGAGTCTGGCAAAATTGAGTTGGGGGTAATGTCGATCGACGATTCGCCAATTAAACCGGATTTATTCGCTTCGATTAGCACATCGCGGGGAATGACTAAAGTGCCGGGGGCAATTTCCAGGGTCACGTCTACGCCGTTGGAACCGGGTTTGAGGGCGGTAATTTTACCGACTGCAACCCCGCGATACCTGACGGGCGTGCCTATTTGCATTCCCTGGGCGCTGGCAAATTCTACGGCGAATTTGTAGCTGCGGTTGCCTAGCTGCACGCCCCGCAGCCAGAGGACTAAGCCTCCAAATAAGCCGATTCCTACTAAAATTAAGAATCCGACAGAACCTTCTCTCATCGTTCGCGATCGCATATTGCCTCCTTTGGCAGTTGGCAGTTGATGGTTGGCAGTTGTTAGGAAAGCAGTTGGTTGTTGGCAGTTGGTTGTTGGCGGTTGTTAGTTTTTTTCTGATGTGTTGCCTATAGATTTTAGATAGGCATTTAGCCTGGGGGATAGTTCATCAATAATTGGCTTGAGTGCTTCTACTTGTGCACTTGTTAGTAGTTGCCTAGTATAAGCTCGTCTCAACCAGTGTTTTGTTTCATATAAAGAACCTCTGGCTATTTTGATGAAGCGCCGATTATCCTGATAGCTGCCTCGACCATCTCCTTCAGCAATATTAGCACCAATACTATCAGCCGAGCGAATAATTTGGTTGCCCACCGTATCTTTTGCTAGTGCGTCCCATTTTATAACAATATTCCAAATTTTATCAGCTAATTTTTCGGCTAATTTATAAACATCTAACCTCTGAAAATTTGTTTGTGACATATGCTATCTCCCAATAATACAAACAATTAATCACGACAAACTGCTTTCCTAACAAGTGCTTTCCTGTCCACGAACAACTGTCCACGAACAACTGCCCACTGCCCACTGACAACTGCCCACTGACAACTGACAATTGACTATCCAATAACTTGAATCGGCCCGGTAACGCTGCCGCTAAAAAATTGTTTAATTAACAGATTATCTGTGGCTGCAATGTCGCTGACGGTTCCGTCCCACTGCACTTTGCCTTGATAGAGAAATATGATGCGATCGGCTGTGCGGCGGATGGTACTGTCTTGGTGGGTGACGATCGCATAAGTGCTGCAAACCCCTTGAGCTTTCTGCAAGTCGCGGATTAAATCTTCAATTACCGTACTGGCGATCGGATCTAAACCCGCCGTCGGTTCGTCGTACAGCAAAACCTCTGGATTGTCCCTGGCATTGTCGGGATTCGCCATGATGGCGCGGGCAAAACTTACCCGCTTCCGCATTCCCCCAGACAACTGCGCCGGATAGCGTTCGCCAATTCCCGGTAAACCCACCATTTCTAACTTCTGATCCACCAATTCCCGAATCCGGCGGCGTGGCAGCTTAGAATGCTGGTACAGTAAAAAACCGACATTCTCTTCCACCGTCAGCGAATCAAATAAAGCAGCTTGCTGAAAAACCATCCCAATGCCGATCGGATCTGCCACGTCGTCCACCCATCCCATCCGGCGCTGTCCCTGAACGAAAACCTCCCCGGCATCGGGGGCCAACAAACCCGCAATTATCCGCAAAATCGTAGATTTCCCCGTCCCGGAAGGGCCAATAATTGCCAGGGCCTCTCCCCGATAAATCCTGAGATCGACTCGATCGAGGATCTGGTTCTGGCCGAAGGACTTACTTACCCCTTTGAGTTCGATTAGCGGCTCAGCCATAAGATGTTATCAATAAGTTGTCAGTCCTCAGTCCTCAGTCTAGCTAATGACTCAGGACTCCTGACTAATAATTAATGACTTAAATAGACTGCCAGAATCAAAACTCTCTTGTATTGTAAATTTGTCAGCTCGAGCTGTTCCCATAACCTTAAGACTAATTAACCATGTCAATTAGTTCACTTCCTAAAGCCCTTCGCGTCTTGGCCAAAGCCAAGCAGGTTTTTGCCCAATCCAAAAATCCTTACCCCCCTTCTTTGCGGAACGGGCGAGTTTACCAGTGGTTTAAGTGGTTGGCCCCCGGACTGCTGGTGAAACGGTGGCTGCTGATCAGTGCTAGCGGTGTGGTGCTTGCCACTTTGGGTTTAGCGATTTGGACTGGGATGACTCCGATTTTTTTCTTCTTGCAATTGTTGAGAAATTTTTTGACGTGGATTGCCGAAGTTATTCCCAATTACGTGTCGGGGCCGATCGTGATTGCTGGCGGGATTTTGTTAATTCTGTGGGGACAAACTCGCAGTTTGAATTCTATTACTCAAGTGCTGATGCCGGAAGGGAATGAGGAATTGGTCGATCGACTCCTCAACCACCGCCGCTTGCACCGCGGCCCGAAAATTGTGGCAATTGGAGGGGGTACGGGTCTTTCTAATTTGCTCAGGGGATTGAAGGATTACAGCGCCAAAATCACTGCGATTGTCACGGTGGCGGATGATGGCGGGTCTTCCGGGCGGCTGCGGCGGGAAATTGGAGTCTTGCCGCCGGGAGATATTCGCAATTGTTTGGCGGCTTTGGCCGATGAGGAAAAGTTATTGACTGAGTTATTTCAATATCGTTTTCAGGCCGGTGACGGTTTGGTGGGTCACAGTTTTGGGAATTTGTTTTTGACGGCGATGAGCGATATTGCTGGAGATTTGGAACAGGCGATCGCCGCTAGTTCTAAAGTTTTAGCGGTGAGAGGGGAAGTGCTGCCAGCTACTCTGAGCGATGTTTCTTTGTGGGCAGAACTGGCTGATGGCCGGAGGATTGAGGGGGAGTCCAGCATTACCGAAGCTAACGGGCAAATCCTCAAAATTGGCTGCACTCCTGCTAATCCTCCGGCTTTGCCGAGGGCGGTTCAAGCACTGAGGGAAGCGGATTTTATTATTATTGGACCTGGAAGTCTTTATACGAGTGTGATTCCGAATTTGTTGGTGAAGGAAATTGCTGATGCGATCGCCCACAGCGAAGTTCCGCGCATTTATGTATGCAATATTATGACTCAGCCGGGGGAAACTGACGGATACAGTGTTGCCGATCACGTTCGGGCGATCGATCGCGCTTGCGGCCGGCCCCTGTTCGATGCTGTAGTAGTGCAGGGAAAAGTCCCTTCCGCAAAAGCTTTGATCCGCTATTCTCAGGAGAATTCCTATCCGGTTGTACTCGATCGAGAAGCCGTAACACAATTGGGGCGGCGAATTGTCATCGCCAATGTCATGGACGAAGACCAAAATACGGGTTTAATTCGCCATAATTCTCAAAGGTTGGCCGCAATGCTGCTGCGTTGGTACGGCCGCGCCCAGAACATTTAAGTTGCTGACTGTTGACTGTTGACTGTTGACTGTTGACTGTTGACTGTTGACTAACAACTAACAACTGACAACTAATATGATACTTTTTCTTGCTGATTTTGAGGCTACACGCAAGTTTGGCTTGGCGTTAGGTCGATCGCTCCCCCCAGGCACTACAATCTTATTACAAGGAGATTTAGGTGCTGGCAAAACTACCTTCGTGCAAGGTATCGCCGAAGGTTTGGGAATCTCCGACTCCATCGAAAGTCCTACTTTCACCCTGATTAACGAGTATTTTACAGGGCGAGTTCCGCTGTATCACTTAGATTTGTATCGACTGGAACCCGAAGAAGCCGAGGCTTTGCACTTAGAAAGTTATTGGGACGGATTAGAAAGGGATTTGGGAATTGTGGCGATCGAATGGGCAGAAAGATTGCCCTACAAGCCCGATAATTATTTGCAAATTTATCTCAGTTATTGCGATAACGGGCGGCAAATTGAAGTGATGGGAAATGGCGATTTATTGGATTGGCAATTGGAAATTTGAGAAAAGGCGATTCCCTACGGGATAGCTACGCTTCACGGACTTACTGCGGCGGGCGGTTGACACGAATCAATTTACCTCTCAAAGTTTCTTCACTAGCAATAGCATCATTGATGCGTGTTGCCAACATTTCTACATTCCGATTTTTGGTACAAACAATAATACCAGAGTGGTCTGGCTGTCGGTTGTGCAGTCCGATAAAATCAAACCGATTTAATGTCAAAACAGCTCTATCTTTGCTTATAGCAAATGCTAGCACCTCTGGATCGGGAATCCCAATTCCTGCTTTTCCTGCTTCCTGAACAGTCAGGACATTGTGACCAAAAGCGCGCAACAATTGGACGACTGGCAAAGGAAATTGTTCGTCTGCATACAAATTCAGCATGACTCAGGCTTCCTCATTCTTGCAGATTGCTTCTTCGATTTCCTCCAGATGTGCATCAGCATAAGTCCAAACATTCACTAGATCGGCAGCGCTGAGATGGGGATAAAATTGTAGAAGTTCAGAATCGCTTGAACCTTCACGGCGAAAACTTTCAAGCAGCCAAACTGGGATGCGAGTTTTGGCGATACAAGCATCGCCACCGCACACATCGGGAGTTTTCGTAATTCCCGGCCAGCTATTGTTTAAACTTTGGGTTAAAAGTCGTAGGACTTCGGCTTTTTCGCTGGGAGTTAAGGCCAGTAGTTGTGTTTCTAATTCTGGGAGCATAGGTAATATAGTCTTGAAAATAAGGGAATATATTCTGATTATTTTAGCACAATTTTTATGATCACTGAAGTAGTCAAGTAGGGTGCGTCAGCTAGGCAGAATTTCGCAAAGACTCACAATCTCATTCTGACGCACCAACGAATAAATAAATGGTGCGTCAGAATGAGATTTTCAGTGATAATTGACAATTACCTTTCCTGACGCACCATACCCCTGACTGGGTTTGTTACAAAACTCCTATGCAGGTTTACTCGCCATCAAATCTCAAGGCTTCTCCCCTGACATTTGTATCTAATTTGCCGTTCTCAAAAACAACTTTTCCTCCCACAACAGTCACCACAGGCCAGCCCGTCAAATTCCAACCTTCAAAGGAACTCCAACCGCACTTGCTAGCCATTTCTTTTCCGACAACCGGGCGGTATTTCTCCAAATTTACCAATACCAAATCCGCGTCAAAACCCGGAGAAATCGCCCCTTTATTGGGAATTTTATAAGCCTGAGCAACTGCCGCCGACATCCAGTTAGAAACTTGAGCAACCGTACATTTTCCCTCGACTGCTTGCGTCAGCATCAAAGGCAAAGATGTTTCTACTCCGGGCATTCCCGATGGGCTATTTGGATAATCTTGAGCTTTTTCTGCTAAGGTGTGTGGTGCGTGATCTGTGGCGATAAAATCAATTACGCCGTCGAGTAAAGCTTGCCAAAGTATTTCGTTATCTCTGGGTTCGCGCAAGGGCGGATTCATCTGTGCTAAACTGCCGATTTTCTGATATGCGCCGGTATTTAACAACAAATGTTGCGGCGTTACTTCTGCTGTTACCCAACTCGGTTTTTCGCGGCGCAAAAGTTCAGCTTCATCGCCTGTTGAAAGGTGCAGGATGTGCAATCGGCGCTGATATTTATTTGAAAGTTTTAATGCTAGTTGAGTGGCTAACAAGGCTGCTTGGTTGTCTTGAATTTGCGAGTGTACGGCGATATCGGAAATGCCGGCAAATTCTTGACGGCGCTGATTGATTCTAGCTTGGTCTTCTGCGTGTACTGCAATTAGCCGATCGCCCTTAGCAAAAATCTGCTCTAAAGTCGCTTCTCCATCGACCAACAACTGTCCGTGCATCGAACCCATAAATACTTTAATCCCCGGAGTCGGATTCGCATCCAACAAATCCGGCAAATTCTCCGGCGTTGCACCAATAAAAAAGCCGTAATTGACCAAACACTTCTCGGCAGCGCGTCTTAGTTTATCATCTAAAGCAGCTTGAGTTGTGGTCAGAGGTCGCGTATTAGGCATTTCCAAAAACGATGTCACGCCGCCCTTAGCGCAAGCACAGCTAGCGGTAAACAAATCTTCCTTGTGTTCCAAACCCGGTTCGCGAAAGTGTACCTGCGGGTCAATTACTCCGGGTAACAGAGTTAAGCCGATCGCATCTATTTCGCGATCGCCCTTGAAGGCAATGGACGGAGCAACCCGAACAATTTTGCCATCGCAGATTTGCACGTCCCCTACCAAAAACTCGCCGTCGGGTAACAGAACGCGAGCGCGGCGGATTAACAAAGTTGATGTGGTCGGCATAAGCTATAATTAAATGAGTAATGTCCGTGGAAACTTGCACAAATATTATCCTCAAAAGAGTTTTGAAAATAGTAAGAATTATAACTGGTTTTCATAAAATTTATAATTTGTAAGTTGCGCCGAACCGTACACCTCACTCAACCAAACAGTACAAAAACTCACCCGACCCGCGAAGATTTTGCAGATTTCCTCAAAAAACTCGGAATTAAGTCTATAATTTGTATTCAGCCCAGTGACTTAAATACTTATGACTCGTCTAGACAAGTCAGCCGACGACAAACCCCCGCAAAACACCGAAAATCCTTGGATTGAAGGAATTAAGACGATCGGCTTAGCAGCATTCTTGGCCTTTGGCATCCGCACCCTGGTCGCCGAAGCTCGCTACATTCCGACCGGCTCGATGTTGCCAACCCTCCAAATTAACGATCGGTTAATTATAGACAAGGTGAGCTATCGATTCCAAGACCCTCAGCGAGGAGATATTATCGTATTTATGCCTCCCGATCCGGCGAGTTTGTGCACTGGACAGCCGCCGCCGATCAAAGATGCGTACATCAAACGAGTGATCGGACTTCCGGGCGACACCGTGGAAGTCAAAGAGGGAAAAGTTCTGATCAATAAGCAGCCGCTACAGGAAAAATATATTGAAGAAATTCCCCAGTATCCCTACGGGCCTGTAGTTGTATCTAAAAATTCTTACTTGGTGCTCGGCGACAACCGCAACGCAAGCTGTGACAGCCATTATTGGGGATTTGTACCGAAGCAAAATATCATCGGTAGGGCGATCGTCCGTTTTTGGCCTCTCAACCGCACAGGCTCGATCGATCCCGCGCCCCTTTATCCCGTCAAAAATTAGCTTTAGCGAAAGCAAGAAGGCAAAGTCAATAACAGCAATGGTTGCGGCGATCGAGATCGTTAATCGTCTTGTCAGTTACTATACAAAACGCCAGGGATATTAGATCCCCGACTTGTTCAAGAAGCCGGGATCTAAGCTGACTGACTGGATCGATTCTCAAATCTAATATCTTCTAAAATCGCCTGACGTTTCGCGATCAATCGCCTTCACAACTTTGTTATACATCTCCTCTGCTTCTTGGGGCGAATTGCCGATACTCGTCAATCCCAATTTGCCAAACTCCGACAAACAACCCATTAAATGAAACACGCTTCCCGTTTCAGTACCGCTATCAAAATGCAGTTGATTGTCAGCAATAATATCCATCAAATCGTTCGGTAACAATCCCCGATACCGCTCTTTTTTCAAATTGTCCGAAGCGACATAATATTTCGGACGGCCCTGCTGGCTGTAAAACAATCCCGTAGTTCGCTCGTAACGACCGTTTGTTAACAGCTTCAGCGCCATAAAAGGATGAGTTGTGCCACCCTTCCGCAAGTTAATTTCTATTGCTTGCATATCCCACTTGCCGTCATCTTGCCGCACCGCCATAAAATCTACTCCAAATCTCTCTAAAGCGCCTTTTTTAGCTAAGTTTTGCCCGACTTTCCATCCCAATTCCTGCAACCCAATTCGATAGGATTCCTCCGCCGGAAATCGGCAGCCCAAGAAAATTTGACCGTCCGGGCCTCCTAAAATCTGGTCGTGGGTTGAAAGGATTTCGACTTCGCCGCTGGGAACAATTTGACCTTGAACGCTGGGCGATCGCTTTTCTTCTCCTTCAATAAATGCTTCGACAATTGCCCCTAATTCGGGAATGCGACTGCCGAAATTTTCCCAGGTTTCGGTTGTGGATTGAAAACGCAAATTCTCGAAGCGATCGCCAATAGCTTTAACTCTTTCTTTAGGCGCTTTACGTGCGATCGGCTTTAAATCTAAAATTGCATTTCCTTCCCCCGAAAAACCTTGATTTAACTTAATTACCATCCGCTGCAAATGCGGCTGCCTTTCCCACAGCGCGGCCGCAGCTTCCGCTAAATCTGCCGCATTCCAAACCAACTCGGAACCGTCAGGATAAGGCACGCCACATTCTTGAAAAATTTGCCTGCTGCCGCTTTTTGTTCCCCAGTAATCCAAATCAGGATCGCTCGCCCACAAAGGAATTCCCAATTTAACAGATAACTCGCGTTCTAAAGGCGTCGAGTTGTAACAAACCATATAAGATTTTGTCGGTCGCACTGCTTGACGGATGCGCTGCATCAAGCGGGGGCGATCTAAAATTTTCTGAGTCAGGGATTTGGCAGAAGCATCGTAAGTACAGAACAGCAAAAGCCGATCGCGCGCGTGAGAAAATGGAATACCTGGGAGCAATTGCAGGTAATAATCCACAATCATCGGGTGCAGCGGCTCCGAGGTAATATAAATTAAGCGAGTGCGGGGATTTCGCAGGCGAATCAATGAAAATAAATGTCGCTCTTCGTAGTGGTAAGCACCCTCGATTTTCTGCATTTCTTGCATATCTAAGCTGAGAGAAGGAATGACAATAATGTCACAATCTCCGCTGTCAAATTCTTCGATTGCTCGCCAACGTTCCCGCAATTCTGCCTGAAGATTGCGAAAAATTTCCCCTGACTCCGAAGATGAATTATTTAACCCTTGCATGGCTTTTATCCTAATTATTCAAATAATTATTGCTGATGATGTATGGTGGTATAATAGCGCACAGGCAATAGCTTCTAAGGTGTACTCTTATACCAGTTGACAAGGGTTTGGGTGACTTAATTCGGAAGCAAACTCAAAACCCTGAAAGTTAGGTAATCGGTGCGCTGCGGCGCTACAAACTTAACACTAAGGAATGAGAATTAAATAACTTACCATTTTTATTGTTCTTGTGGGATGGGCTCTATAGCCCGTCCCACAATTATGTGTAAATTATTTAATTCGCGATCCTAAACGAAGTATACGCCGCAAAGACTGCTAAGAAGCTCGCCGCACTCGAAAAAGTTTGGCATATTCCAATATAGGCTCTAAGCGGCGTTGATTTTGCTTAAGTGCCGATATCAATTTTTCCGAAGGGCGGAACACCAGGGGAGTCGAATATTTGTTCAGCATTTCCATATCTGGCGACTGGCTCAGCAGCATTAGCCTTACATCTTTGTCAAGCAAATAACTCAGAGAAAGCAAATCTCCCATGTTGGTAAAATCGTTACCGCGATCGCTAATTACAATTGTATCTTTAATCGATCGATTAGCTATGGCTTCTTTGTTAATATTTCTGGCAACTTCAGCATTAAAATAGCTCAAGTCTTTGCTCCACCAAGTATCAGAAACAGCGCTGAGAGTACAGGATGCGATACTTGCGGTAAATACCCCAGCTAAAATGACTTGCCAAAACCGCTGCTGAGTTTTCAGATTACTGGCGAACAAGTAAGCAACTGCTAGTTGCACAGCCGGGAAGCAGGAAATCAGATAGCGGCTGACGGCGGAACGCTTGCCGCCTAGAATTAGATCCGGTAAAGCCAATATCAAAAAAGGTACAAAAATTGATGTCAAAATAAACAGCCAAGTTGAACTGCTAGTTTGGCGGCATATTTGGTAAATGGCTGCGGCAATTAGCAGCAAAAATGGTAATCTCAGCAGATAAGTCCAGATATTTTCAAAACCGAAGTCGAAGTCAAAAAATAAGGCTGTAAAGCTGAGAGTCCACAATTTTGCTAGATACAGCCAACCAGGAGATACTCGCGTCCAATCTGTCGTCGATGAAGCTCGTTCGAGATTGGTTGCCAGCACGTAAATCCACGGGGCATACAAGATTAAAGCGGCTGTTACTGCTAAGAAAAACTGTGAATTGGTGAGATGAGCTCGCAATTTTCTTTGTTTGACAAACAGCCAATTCGCAATGATAAAAACTCCGTGTCCGATGAGTGTTAAACTAAAGAAAGGGTGAGTGTAAAAACCAACTGCGATCGCCAGCGAGTAATACGCCCAACTTTGCCAACGGCGCAACCGCACTGCTCTCAGTAGCAACCAACTGCTGCCAATAACTGTGGCAGTCAGCAAACTGTACTGCCTTGCTGTCTGAGCAAACAAAATGTCAAAGGGAGATAAAGCCAAAAGTCCTGTTGCTACTAGCCCCGCCAAATTTGAGGCAAAAAGTTCCCAAGCTAAAGCGTACATCAAAGGTAGCGACAGCAAACTCAATATTGCTGGCAAACTGCGGGATGCTGCCAGAGAACTGCCAAATTCCTGCATCCACAAACGAGCCATCAGAAAGTACAAAGGCGGATGCTGCGGGTCTTCTAGTGCTAAAGAACCAATTGTGTCTGCTGCTGTACTTCCCGGTTTAATCCGCTGATATTTTTGCAATTCTGGTGCGGGAACAATGCGGTTTTGGAATAGTTCGCTGTCGATTTCTTGCCTGGTGAAACCAGCGGCGCGGATTGATGTGTAAACTTCGTCGTGCCAGTAAAGTTTGCGATCGATCTCGAAGAACCGAAATCCGATACCCAGTAAAATGCCGATCGCCAATAAGCCTACTAGCCACCGGAAATTTTTAGTATTAACAGATGTGTCTAGATGTGTTGTAGATGTCATGCTTGTCCTAATTGTGGCGATTGGTTGTTACCAGGAAGAGCCTGATAACACAGATCCGGGGCTCTGCCTCCAATTTTAATGTAAGCTTGAAGAGGCAGAGCCTCTGGACATCGGTTAAGAGACAGAGCCTGGGAACCAGTTAAATACCTTCTACATCTTGGGCATTCTGAAGGCTGGAGCAGCCTGAACCGACCCAAAACCAAGAATCTTCAACCAAATCCTCCCAGAACCTCCAGACCCCAAAAATAACTGCTAACATACGTGTTGTACAGTTAATCAACAAGCTCCGCAAGGGGTCTACCCGCGTACCGAAAATGGCAAAAAAAGAAACGTCTATAAAAACTGCTGAAAACTCAGAAAAGCAAAAAGCCTTAACTTCCGTACTGTCCCAAATCGAGCGCAGCTTTGGCAAAGGGGCGATCGTGCGATTGGGAGACTCCACTCGCATGAAGGTAGAAACCATCTCCACCGGAGCCCTGACACTGGACATTGCTTTGGGCGGCGGTTTGCCAAAAGGTCGAGTTATAGAAATTTACGGCCCCGAAAGTTCCGGTAAAACCACTCTAGCGCTCCACGCGATCGCCGAAGTCCAAAAATCCGGCGGAATCGCCGCCTTCGTCGATGCCGAACACGCCCTCGATCCCACCTACGCCTCAGCTTTGGGCGTCGATATTGAAAATCTCCTAGTTTCCCAACCCGACACCGGAGAAATGGGGCTAGAAATTGTCGATCAACTCGTGCGCTCCGTCGCCGTCGATATCGTAGTAATTGACTCCGTAGCCGCCCTCGTCCCCCGCGCCGAAATCGAAGGCGACATGGGCGACTCCCACATGGGTTTGCAAGCCCGCTTGATGAGCCAAGCACTTCGGAAAATCACCGGTAACATCGGCAAATCCGGCTGTACCGTCATTTTCCTCAACCAATTGCGGCAAAAAATCGGCGTAACTTACGGCAACCCCGAAACAACAACAGGCGGCAACGCCCTCAAATTCTACGCCAGCGTGAGGCTCGACATCCGCCGCATTCAAAGCTTAAAAAAAGGTACAGAAGAATACGGCAACCGCACGAAAGTTAAAGTTGCTAAAAATAAAGTTGCTCCGCCTTTCCGCATTGCCGAATTTGACATTGTATTTGGCAAAGGCATTTCTACCTTAGGCTGTCTGACTGACTTGGCCGACGAAATGGGAGTAATTACTAAGAAAGGTTCTTGGTACAGCTACAACGGCGACAACATTGCTCAAGGACGCGACAACGTGATTCGGCGCATGGAGGAAAATATCGAATTTAAAAATGAGATCGAGCGCCTAGTGCGGGAACAACTTGATACTGGGGCTGTAGTTTCTGCTAATTCTGTCGCTCCTGTCGATCCAGATATTGACGATGAGGAAATCGATGACGATGAGGATATACAAGATTTGGAAGAAGTCTAAATTTTGTAGTGATTAGTAATTAGCAGTAGTAGGTTGGGTTTCTGTATTGAAACCCAACATACACGCACTTTAATCATCATAAAAATTAGAGGACTCGCATTCCGAGCGATCGCTCTAAAACCACCTAGGCTAAAGCAAAAGAACCAGAAGAATTTCTCAAAAAACTCAACAATTCTCGATTCACCGTTTGCGGCGCTTCCTGCTGAATCCAGTGACCGCAATTAGGAATTAATTTTAACTTAAACGGAGCCGTAATTAACCTGTCTAAACCTTCTACGAGTTTGTGGCTCAAAAACGCATCTTCTTCTCCCCAAAGCACCAAAGTAGGAACATTCACAGTTTCCCATTTCTGCCCCAAATTCCACATCCTCTGCGGGTGAAACATTTGTCGGTAATAATTTATCGCGGCGCTTAATACTCCCGGTTTTTCTAAAGCAGCCTGATAAATCTTAGTTTCTTCCGCGCTAAAAGCTCCTTTGCGAATTGCTTGTCCTTGAAAAACATTGTGGACAAAATCTTTCAAATTTTGCTGGATCAACCATTCGGGGATGCCGGGAACCTGAAAAGCCAAAATGTGCCAACTGCGCCGGAGTTGGTCTAGATTGCTCGCCATTTCCTGCACGAATCGCTGCGGGTGCGGAGCGTTTAAAATTGCTAAGCGGTTGAGTTTTTCGGGGAATTTTTGAGCTAAATGCCACGCGATCGCACCACCGCAATCGTGACCGACAATGTGAGCTTTTTTATAGCCCAGCCGATCGATCAAACCGCGAATATCTGCACTCAGCGTATCCAAATCATAACCGCTGGCCGGCTTGTCGGAGTCGTTGTAGCCGCGCAAATCCGGCACCACAACCTTGAAATGACGCGCTAAGGCAGGAATTTGATGGCGCCAAGAGTACCAAAACTCTGGAAACCCGTGGAGGAGCACAACGAGCTCGCCTTCTCCTTGGGAAACGCAGTGCAAGCGGATGTTGTTGGTTTCGACAAAGATGTGTTGCTGTTCGGAATCTAAAGACTGCATAGTTGAAAAGTTAGACTTATTTTCGGGAAGTACATAACCCGCCGACTGGTAGCAGGCTGTAACTGCCCAACGGTTTTAATGTTTCTGCTTTTATTCTAACTGCTTTTCGATCCCCACCGCTGCAATCTAATTAAGTAGTTAAACAAAATTAATTACACAACTAATATGATATAGCCTTTCGATCTCTCATATGAGGTGCTTCCGTGGCCTCCGTGGCCTCCGTGGCCTCCGTGGCCCTACCTCACACCTAACTGAGAACCGCTATATGCTAACATATCAAGTTGTATTCAAAGAGGTTGTATATGTTTTTACTTCGAGATATCAATCCACTTTCGTCAGGATTCAGGTCTAAAAACTTGCGGCTCCAACGCTTGTATGGCAAGGGTTTTAGGGCAAAATAATGGTTTTTGTCTTTCGTGGTTGATTGTCAATAAAGGACGAGAAACTGTCATTTTTTGTCATTGACCGAGAATAGAGATTTATTTAGCATCAAGCTCCCGATCTAAAGTCTTTGCCCAGCAAGGAGTTATGTTACCTGAATCCTTACCCACTTTCGTTGAAATTGCTAAACCTAATTTGTCGCGAAAGCAGACATCATCAAGTGCGCCACCCGAACACATTTTTTAATTTTAGTTTTACAAAACATCAAAAATTAAAACAGCTATGAAATTTTTTAAAATTAGTTATAATACCATGTATAACTGGTTGAATCGATGGGAATACGAGGCACTACTCGGATTATACAATAAACCAGTTATAGGCAGAAACAAGATTGAATTTCGCACAAATAGCTCAAATTAGAGACTGATAAAATTGCAGCCAAAATAATTATTGCTTGTTGAAAAAGTCTTTGCGTTAAGGCCTTGAGTCAGGAGTCAGAATTCATAATTAGAGGAGTTAATAATAGTCGGGAATCTAGGAAAGTGATTGAGTTTTGATGGTTTAAAAGCTTATTCCTTGCACCTCATTCACTTGAGATCCCTCTCAATCCACTGAGGATCTAGGTTTTTGGTTAAATCAGCAAGCCCTAATAAAAGCAAGTAGTACAAAAACTCAAAAAAGAATGGTGTATCAATATAAGTACGGAAACAATTAAGAGAATAATTATAAAAAAGTATGAGTGGGCCTAGGATGCCTCGGGGTGTTGGTGGCAAGCTAGATATCATATAATACCAGAAAAAAAACAAAAGTTGTCAGAATTTAAACAACTATAAAATGAGGTAACAATTGATTTAACCAAATATTATAAATCTGGCTTTTGTCGCATTTTATATCTCCTGTGTGTAGCAAAAGATTGGCGATTGTTTGTCAGTTTATAGTCGTATAACTAAGCGTTTAAATGTCTTGCGAATCATGAATAAGCAAAACACTAGACCAGGTTATATTTCAGATAGGAGTATTAATTGTGATGCGATCATAGCCTGTAGAGAGAATTTGTTTGCTGTGGTGGAGTGGTCAACATTTATTGTGGTTGGTTGACCAAGCTTCTATTCATACTAGCAATGCCATTTTAGATAAACTTGAAGAATGGAAAGAACGTAGATCAACTATTTTTAAATTGCCGACTTATTCACCTTAATTTAATTTAATTGAGATTGTGTGGCGGTTTATCAAATATGAATGGCTCGAAATAGATGCCTACTATAGCTGGCAATCTCTTGTTTCATATATAGAAATAATTTTTGAAGAATTTGGAGATAATTATGTAATTTATTTTGCTTAACTACTTATAATCTGAGCATTGCCTCGTTTTCCCATAGATTCAACCAATTATACATAGTTTTATCACTAATGTTAAATATTTTCAGCAGGTTTTTCTTTTTGAATCTTTGTGAAAGCAAAATTTAAAACTGTGCTCGGGTGGCGCACTTGATGATGTCTGCTTTCGCGATAAATTCGATTTAGCAATTTCAACGAAAGTGGATTAATATCTCGAAGTAAAAACAGATAAAATTTCCTTGAATACGATTAGATATTTTTATTATATCAGATTAGTTGCTATGTGTAATTAATTTTGTTGAGCTACTTAAAATACCTCTGCTATTGGTTGGAGATTTATTGTGATCTTGTGCTGTTCTTCTGGGGTCATATGCAATACGGTTATGGTAATTTATCTGCTTTCTATTATGCCATCAACTTGGCAAGGCAATTATCTCAGTATTTATACTAATTGCAAAACTGGGACGCTCCCAAGTTAGGCGACTGTCCAACAAGCGAGTTTCGCTGTTTTCAGGTAAGGATTTTACTGTCGTTCCAGCCAGGGATTGCAAGGATTTTGCGAGTATATTATTAGCGGTTCTCAGGAACAATTATTTATCAGTGTTCCAGTGGTGACTATCTTTGAACCGAAAAAAGAAGGTATTATTGGCGGGTTGGGACAGTGCGGGGCGGTAATGGTGGCGGCTGATTGCTTCAATCAAAATCAAGGTAGTGAGGTCGATCGCATTTACGGTGGTGTGACGACTGGGACTAACTGGAAATTCTTGATTTTGGAGGAAACTACTGTTTATATCGATCCGATTGAATACTATATTCAAGATGTTGATAAGATTCTGGGAATTTTGTTACAACCATTTCTGCCAAATGTGAGTTAATATCAATGCAAAGTTTTAATTGAAACAATGACCGATCGCAAATTGCTAGTTGTAGCTACCGGCAATCCGGGCAAACTTAAGGAAATGCAAGCTTATCTTCAGGATTTGGGGTGGGAGTTGCAACTTAAACCGAAAGAGTTGGAAGTCGAAGAAACGGGCGAGACTTTTATGGCTAATGCTTGCTTGAAAGCTTCGGAAATTGCCAAAGCTACAGGTGAATGGTCGATCGCCGATGATTCTGGTTTAATGGTAGATGCACTCGATGGCCAACCGGGGATTTACTCGGCCCGCTACGGGAGAACTGATCCTGACAGGATATCTCGGCTTCTTAAAGAATTGGGAAACGAACCAAACCGACAAGCACAATTTGTGTGCGCGATCGCGATCGCCCGTCCCGACGGTACAATTGCCCTGCAAGTAGAAGGAATTTGCCCAGGTGAAATCCTGCACAGTCCTCGCGGTACGGGAGGTTTCGGGTACGATCCAATTTTCTACGTACCCGCACAGCAACAGACTTTTGCAGAAATGACACCCGATACCAAGCGATCGCACTCCCACCGCGGTCGAGCTTTCCAAGCTTTGTTACCACAAATCGAGACACTTGTCAAGTAAATACAGGGAAGAGGCAAGAAGCAAGAAGTCATCAGCCAACAGTCAGTCAGTAGGGGCGGTGCCTGTGAGTGCCCGCCCTGGCAACAGCCAACAGTCAACAATGCCCAATGCCCCATTCCCCATTCCCCAGTATCTTAGATTGCCTCCAGGTTCTTTTCCCCAGTCCGAATTCGGATAATTTGTTCTACAGGAGAGATAAAAATCTTGCCGTCGCCAATCTCGCCTGTGCGGGAAGCAGCGATAATTTTATCAACCACCATATCAACCTGATCGTTTTCGACGACAATCTCGACCTTGAGCTTTTGCAAGAACTCAACGGTGTACTCAGAACCGCGATAGCGTTCTGTCATGCCCTTCTGACGGCCAAACCTCTAACTTCAGAAACAGTCATCCCCACAATCCCAGCATTGACGAGCGCGATTTTCACTTCGTCTAGTTTAAAGGGGCGAATAATAGCTTCAACCTTTTTCAACTTTTTCACTCCTAACACTTACTACATTCGTTATATTACTTAACTGGCGCGACATCTTTTAATATCACTGCCAACAGCAAGTCTTTTGTAAAATATACTACCGTATGTTGTACTAGCTATGAAATGCAGGCGAACTTTTCACAAAATTACCGGATTTTCCGGCGCGGGCAATGGTTCGGACTGATCGCGGTAGAGCAAAAAAAGAGCGCAGGCATCCCCCACCGATCTGCTAAAACAGAAAAAGAAGCTAGGAGACAGGAGTTTTCCGAGTTTCCAGTTTGTTGTGTCAGATTTTGCAGCTATTGCTGAAAACTATAATTGCCAGAAGCGGTCAGTTAAACTATTCCTATGCACCCAGCCAGCCCTCCCCCTGACCGCAGCGGGCTTGATGCCCTACTGAGAAATCGCCCCTTCCTCGCCTTGTGGACGGGCCAGTTGTTGGCCCAAGTGGCGGATAAAATCTTTTACGTATTGCTGATTATTCTGCTGAAAACAGGCGACTACCGACCCTGGCCTGTTTCTTCGCAGTATTCGGAAAATTCAATGCTGTCAGCGGTGATGATCGCCTACACGGTGCCTGCGATCGTCTTTGGTTCGGTGGCCGGTATCGCCGTAGACCGCTTTTCCAAAAAGCAAATGCTGATTGGCTGCAACGTGATTAGAGCCGTGTTCATCGTAGCTTTGCCGTTTTTGCCCAAAACTTTTGCCGTGTTGTTGGCAATTACGTTTTTCGTCTCTACCGTAACGCAATTTTTTGCTCCGGCAGAGGCGGCGGCAATTCCTCTGGCCGTGGGGCGAGAGGGACTGATGTCGGCAAATGCTTTGTTCGCCTCATCTACAATGGGGGGGATTATTGTCGGGATGACGATCGGCGAACCGCTGTTTAGTTGGGTCAAACACAGCTTCGGGCCAGCTTATCAAGAGTTTTTGTTGGCCGGGTTGTACCTGATATCCGCAGGTTTGATCTATGCCATGCACATCAAAGAAAATCATGGCGGCACCATCAAACACCCGCATCCTTGGCTTGACCTTAAGGAAGGTTTGCGCTATTTGAAGCACAACCACCTCGTTAGCAATGCGATGGTGCAGTTGACGATTTTGTATTCGGTGTTTGCGGCGCTGCAAGTTCTGGCGATCGCACTTTCGGGCAAAATTGGTCTCAAAGAAACTCAATTCGGCTTTTTGCTGGCTGCTGCGGGAGTTGGAATGGTTTTCGGCGCGGCTTTTTTGGGTCACTGGGGCGATCGAATGCAGCATAAACCTTTGCCGTTACTTGGTTTTTTGATGATGGGTTTTGTGTTGGCAATGTTTGCCTTTACCAGAGTGTTGTGGCTGGGATTTAGTTTGAGTGCTCTGTTCGGTTTTGGCGCTTCTTTAATTAACGGCCCGATGCAAGCGTTGATTCAAGAAAAAACTCCTGAATCTATGCGCGGAAAGGTCTTTGGATTGGAGAACAATGCGATTAACATTGCCCTCAGCTTGCCTTTAGCATTAACAGGCCCGCTGACGGATGCTGTCAGCAAAGCCGTGGGATCGGATGACCTCGGCTTGCGGATCGTGCTGCTGAGTTTGGGCTTGTTGGTCTCGCTGATGGGCATGGCAGCTTGGCGGCATACCCGCAAAGTTTTGCGGGATGTTCTCTAAACTTGGGGAAAAATTCCGAGGTTTTGCTTTTGCCGATCGACCTTTAACACAGCAACGGCCCCGACGGTGAGTAAGTTCTTAATTGCTAAAACGGTGGTTTTTCCGAGCGAATCCTGCACGAACAATGCTATACAAGCGTTAGAAGCCGGTAGACTGGTAGAGAGACCGCAATTTCCTCTGTTTGTTTTTTCCTCTGCTGTTCCACAATTTCGCGATCGGGCGATCGACTTGCGATCGCGAAACTTTTTGTAAAATATCAGCAGTTAAATTCTCAGAGTTCGATACTTGAGATTAAAGTAGTATAAAAGCTTTCAATAAAAATCATAATTAGTTTGAGGGAAAAAAATCAGTGCAACTAAAAACTAAAGTAGCCGTCAAACGTGCAACGGGTGGATTTGCTTTGATTGACAGCTTGCTCCGCCACGGAGTCAAGCATATTTTCGGTTATCCCGGCGGCGCAATTCTGCCGCTTTACGACGAACTCTACCGCGCCGAAGAAACCGGCGCGCTCAAACACATTTTAGTGCGGCACGAACAAGGTGCTGCTCACGCTGCTGACGGGTACGCCCGGGCTACCGGACAAGTTGGGGTTTGTTTCGCGACTTCCGGGCCCGGCGCAACGAATTTGGTGACGGGGATTGCGACGGCACACATGGATTCGATCCCGATGGTAATTATTACGGGTCAAGTGCCCCGTCCGGCGATCGGCACTGATGCGTTTCAGGAAACTGATATTTACGGAATTACCCTGCCGATTGTCAAGCATTCCTATGTAGTGCGCGACCCTAGAGACATGGCGCAAATTGTGGCTGAAGCTTTCCACATTGCGAGTACCGGGCGACCCGGGCCGGTGTTGATTGACGTGCCCAAGGATGTCGGTTTAGAAGAGTTTGAGTATCTGCCGGTGGAACCCGGATCGGTGAGAATTCCGGGCTACCGGCCGACGGTGAAGGGAAATCCCCGGCAAATCAGTCAAGCAATCCATTTGCTGAAGGAAGCAAACCGTCCTTTGCTTTATGTGGGCGGCGGGGCGATCGCAGCCGGGGCCCACGAAGAAATTAAGGAACTCGCCGAGATGTTCCAATTACCTGTCACGACAACGCTGATGGGCAAAGGTGCCTTTGATGAAAACCATCCTCTGTCAGTGAAAATGCTGGGGATGCACGGCACTGCTTACGCTAATTTTGCCGTTACCGAGTGCGATTTGTTGATTGCTGTCGGAGCTCGGTTTGACGATCGGGTGACGGGAAAATTAGACGAGTTTGCGGCGCGGGCGAAGGTGATTCACATCGATATTGACCCGGCGGAAGTCGGCAAAAATCGCGGCCCTGACGTGCCGATTGTCGGAGATGTCCGCCAAGTTTTAATCGATTTGCTGCGCCGCTGTCGGGAAACTGGTGTTTCGGGTACTGCCGGACAAACTGGGGAATGGCTGCACAGGATCGATCGCTGGAAACAAGATTATCCGTTAGTTGTGCCTCACTACCCAGACATTTTGTCTCCGCAAGCGGTGATTTCTCAGTTGGCGACTCAAGCGCCCGATGCTTACTACACAACGGATGTAGGTCAACATCAAATGTGGTCGGCTCAATTCTTGAACAACGGGCCGCGCCGCTGGATTTCCAGCGCTGGTTTGGGCACGATGGGTTTTGGGTTGCCGGCGGCGATGGGCGCAAAAATGGCGCTACCCAACGAGCAAGTAATTTGTATTGCTGGCGACGCTAGCATCCAAATGAATATTCAAGAGCTCGGAACCTTAGCACAATACGGCATTAATGTCAAGGTTGTGATTGTAAATAATGGCTGGCAGGGCATGGTGCGGCAGTGGCAGCAGGCGTTCTACGGCGAGCGTTATTCGTCGTCGAACATGACTGTGGGGATGCCGGATTTTGTGATGCTGGCCGAGGCCTACGGCGTGAAGGGGATGCTGGTTTCAGGGCCGGATGAGTTGGAGGGTGCGATCGCCGAAATGCTCGCTCACCAGGGCCCGGTGCTGATCAACGTGAAGGTGACGAGGGACGAAAACTGCTATCCGATGGTAGTTCCGGGTAAGAGTAACGCTCAAATGGTTGGTTTGCCCGATCGTAGCAAGTTGGAATCTGCGGAGTTGATTTATTGTCCGAGTTGCGGCGCTAAGAATGTTTCGACCAATAAGTTTTGTCCTGAGTGCGGGACAAAAGTTTAAGGAGTTTTGAGTGGGTCAGGGCTTTCTCTGTGGAGAAAGCCTTTCCCAGCAGACTGGCCAGATCGGAAACCGCATTTCTCGCCCTATGTATTGTAAAACTTCATTGAGTTTATAAGCAATTATAAACAATAATGGTATTCTATAGTTGTGAGTGTTGAACAAGGAATACGCATAGCCCAAAAAACGCAAGTCTCAAATGCAGCTAGCAGAAAGG
>NZ_JADEWV010000108.1 GCF_015207455.1 Microcoleus sp. LEGE 07076 | reverse complement strand
CCGACCCTACTGACTGATGACTGATGACTGATGACTACATCATGCCCATGCCGCCCATGCCGCCCATGCCGCCCATGCCGCCCATGCCGCCCATGCCGCCCATGCCGCCCATGCCGCCCATGTCGCCCATGTCGCCCATGTCGCCGCCGGCTTTTTTCTTCTCGGGTTTTTCGACAATCACAGCTTCAGTTGTCAACACCATACCAGCAATGGAACCGGCATTCTGCAAAGCCGATCGCACTACCTTAGCCGGGTCAATAATCCCGGCGGCAATCATATCTTCGTACACGTCGGTGAGAGCATTGTAGCCAACGTTCAACTCGCTAGCCCGCACTCGCTCGATCGCGATCGAACCTTCAACGCCGGCATTATCAGCGATTTGACGCAAAGGTGCTTCCAAAGCTTTCGCAACCAAGTCAGCACCTATTTGCTCTTCAGCGTCTAAAGTATTTCTGATCGCATCTATCTTGGTAATCAGGTGAATCAGCGTCGTACCGCCTCCGGGAACGATACCTTCTTCCACAGCAGCTTTAGTAGCGTTGAGAGCATCTTCAATCCGCAGTTTGCGGTCTTTGAGCTCGGTTTCGGTAGCTGCGCCTACTTTAATTACAGCGATACCGCCAGCGAGTTTGGCAATCCGTTCGGTTAGCTTTTCGGTGTCGTAGTCGGAATCCGTGGCTGCTAGCTGCTTGCGGATTTGCTCGATCCTTTGTTCGACATCTGCTTTGTGTTCGTCGCCAGCGACAATGATGGTGTTTTCTTTGTCGATCGTAATTTTGCGGGCGGTACCGAGCATTTCTAGAGTTGCGGCATCAATGCTGAGTCCGACTTCTTCGGAAATCAGTTGACCGCCGGTGAGAACGGCGATATCTTGAAGCATAGCTTTGCGACGCTCGCCAAATCCAGGAGATTTGGTGGCTGCGATGTTCAATACGCCACGGGCTTTGTTGATCACCAAAGTTGCCAAAGCTTCGCCTTCAATATCTTCGGCGATAATGATCAGGGCTTGACCGGTGCGAGCGACTTTTTCGAGAATTGGGATTAGTTCTTGAATGGAGCTAATTTTTTTGTCTGTAATTAGGATACGAGCGTTTTCGTACTCAACTTCCATTCGATCGCTATTAGTGACGAAATACGGCGAAAGATATCCGCGATCGTACTGCATCCCTTCGACAACTTCCAATTCTGTGGTCAGAGATTTCGACTCTTCAACAGTAATTACGCCGTCTTTGGTGACTTTTTCCATTGCTTCAAAAATCATTTGACCAACTTCTTCGTCGTTACCGGCGGAGATAGTGGCGACCTGAGCAATGGCAGATCCTTCGACGGGTTTCGCCAATTTGGCGATTTCCAGCACCAAGTGGGCGATCGTTTTGTCTATACCCCGGCGTAGCGCTACAGGATTAGCACCGGCGGCGACATTCTTCAAACCTTCGCGAATCAGGGATTGAGCGATCACCGTGGCGGTTGTAGTGCCGTCACCTGCGATATCTTTAGTTTTGGAGGCGACTTCTTGAATTAAGCGAGCGCCGGCATTTTCCAGGGGGTCTTCGAGTTCGATGTCCCTAGCAACGGTGATACCGTCGTTAACGATTTGAGGAGCCCCGTATTTCTTTTCCAATAGGACGTTCCGGCCTTTCGGGCCCAAGGTGATGCGGACTGCATCGGCGAGTTGATTTACCCCGCGTTCTAGTGCCCGCCGAGATTTGTCGCTAAATGCAACTATTTTGGTCATGTTTGTCTCCTTTGGCTTACATTAGCAAATTTAGCACTCTCTGAGGCTGAGTGCTAAGCCGATCGATTTTTGATTGTAGCGTGCCCCAAGATTGTGGGGGGGTTGCAGGAACGGATTGGGGATTTGGACGATCGCTCCGGGCGGCCCAAAACCAGCCTTGGCCTAAGTCCCCCACAGATATCCTGTCCTCACAGATATCCTGTCCCCGCAGATATAATGTGGTTTGTGACATCTCGATCGGCTTTTGCTTCAACTCCAAACCCACTTTTGATAGCGAGTCATCCCAAAGCACAATTTTCATTCAAAAAATTCTTAACTTCCATCGGCGATCGTCTAGCTTAGGATAAAGCTTCCTTCTAGCTTCTTTTTACCTTGAGCGAAGCCTTTCATGTCTTCTTCCTAATGACAACTAACAACTGACAACTAAGAGCGCCCGCACGGGGCACCGCCCCTACCAACTAACAACTAACAACTGACAACTAACAACGGACAACTGACTTAAAATAATGGCTCGTTATTCTCGACTGCAAAAACTCGGCTCTTATATGCGCCCCCACTGGAAACCCACATTTTGGGGCATTTTTTCGCTATTAATTGTCAATGCTGTGGGCGTTTACATTCCCCTGCTGATTCGGAATTCAGTTGACACTCTCCAAGTTGCGACTAAATTTGACCAAGTTTTCAACTACGTGATCCTGATTCTGATCCTCGCCTCAATTATGTGGGTGATTCGGATGGTGTCGCGGATTTTGCTATTTGGCGTAGGGCGTCAAGTCGAATTTGACCTCAAACAGCAAATATTTAATCATTTATTAACATTAGAACCCTCTTATTTTGCAGCCAATACGGTAGGAGATTTAATTAACCGCGCTACTTCCGATTTAGACAATATTCGGCGCTTGGTGGGGTTTGCGGTGCTGAGTTTGGCGAATACGGCATTTGCCTATGCTTTGACTTTGCCGGTGATGTTGGGAATCGATGTACGCCTGACACTTTTTGCGATCGCCGTTTATCCTTTAATGCTGGTTTTGGTACAGTTATTTAGCGACAAACTTCGCATCCAGCAGTTAGACGTGCAAGAAGAACTATCGGCGATGAGCGACTTAATTCAAGAGGATATGAGCGGGATTTCCGTAATTAAAATCTACGCCCAAGAAGAAAACGAACGCCGCGCTTTTGGCTACCGCAACGCACAGTTGCTATCAGCAAACTTGGAATTAGCTAAAACTAGAAACTTTATTTTTCCGCTGCTGGGCGGTTTGGCAAGCATCAGTTTGCTGGTGCTGCTTTCTGCTGGTGGCGGAGCAATTGCCAAGGGCGACATTAGCATTGGCGATTTTGTAGCCTTGCTGATTTATGTCGAGCGTTTAGTGTTTCCGACAGCGCTGTTGGGTTTCACAATTACTGCTTACCAGCGGGGAGAAGTGAGTGTCGATCGCATCGAATCAATTTTGACTGTGGAACCACAAATTAAGGATGCTGTCGGTGCAATTGAAATGCCAACTCCAGTAATCGGCGAAATTGTAGCCAACAACTTAAATTATACGTATCCCGGCGCTAAAATACCAGCACTCAAAGATGTTGATTTTACCATAAAACCCGGGGAAACTGTCGCAATTGTTGGGGCGATCGGCTCGGGAAAATCAACCTTAGCCAATGCGCTACCGCGCTTGCTAGATATCGCTCCGGGTCAGTTATTTGTTGATGGAAAGGATATTACCGAAGTCAAATTGAAGGAATTGCGCGGGGCGATCGCCTACGTGCCCCAAGAAAGCTTTTTGTTCGGCACCACCATCAAGAATAACATCCGCTACGGCAATCCTTTAGCGGAACAGCCCGAGATTGAAGCAGCAGCAAAACAAGCACAAATTCACGCCGAAATCCTTAACTTTCCGCAGCAATACAAAACAGTTGTCGGCGAACGCGGCATCACCTTATCCGGCGGACAGCGACAGCGGACAGCATTAGCTAGGGCTTTGTTAGTTGACGCTCCAGTGCTAATTTTAGATGACGCACTTTCCAGCGTAGACAATCAAACGGCTACCGACATTTTACATAACTTAGCAACCGGAACCGATCGCAAAACAGTAATTTTCATCTCGCATCAGATGTCAGCCGCTGCTACCGCAGACCGCATTTTTGTGATGGAAAAAGGAGAAATAGTTCAAGTCGGCACTCACCAAGAATTAGTAGGACAAACAGGGCTTTATCAATATTTGTGGAAGCAGCAAAAACTAGAGGAATTACTGCACTAACCAAGGCGCTTCTAACCCGGTTTCTTTACAGTTCTAGCCTATAAATGGAATAGGCGGTGGCTCTTTGCGAGAGCTTTCTGTCAAAAAAATGATTTTTATTTTGGTTGAGAAACTCCTTTTTTGTCCGATTCCTTATTCAGAGTTTCTCGCCGGACTTCTTGAACTTTATCGACTTGAAAAATCAGGGTAAATTTTCGACCCATTTCTTTTTCGACAAATTTTTCTAAAAGCAGCACTTGTTTCGGGGTCAAAGGTTCGTTTGTGCGAACAATCAGACGAACTTCCGGCGGTTTCACCAACCAGCTAGTATCGCTTTCAATCAGTTCCACCCGTTGAAAAGTGATAGTTTTGTTGAGCAGCGCCCGCTTCAAACTAGCTTCTAATTGCGCTTGGTCGATCAATTCCGCAAAACTTACCCCCAAAGGAATCACAAGTATACCCGTCAATCCTAAAGCCCAAAAGAGGGCTTTACCAGCGCGATGCAGGGGCGTGTAGCCGGCAATTAAAAAGGTCATCATACAGGAAAGAGTAATTCCCAGCAAATTGGTCACATAGAGCAGGCTTGCTCCCAAACTCAGGGACCAGTTAGCTTGAGATAAGCCTAAACCTACAACACAAATTGGCGGCATCAGAGCCACGGCGATCGCAGTTCCCGCCAGAGTACCAGAAACTTTCGGCTGAATTTTGGCATAACCGCTAATTCCCCCAGCGGCGATCGCAATTCCCAAGTCTAGTAATGTAGGTTTAGAACGAGCTAAAACTTCGACCCCAAAATCGGGAATTTTGACCAAAACACCCAGCAACCAAGCCAAGAAAATTGCTAGCACCGTCCCCACTGCTAATGCACTTAAACTTTTGCGGAACAAAAGCAAATCGCCTTCTACCGCGGCAAATGCTAACCCCCGGATTGGCAACATCAGAGGCGCAACGATCATAGCACCGATAATCACTGCTGCACTATTAGAAATAAGTCCCAAGGTAGCGATTACACAGGAACCAAAAATTAAGACAAGATAGTTAATATCTAGGCTTGACTCTTCCAACAGTTCAAGCAGTATTTGATTTAACTGCTCTGAATCGATCCTCTTCCCGGTCAAAGATTTAAAACGCTTTCTAATATTTTTCAACACAATAGTCTCCTGAAGTATATGGCTGCTGCAGGTATGCAGGTGCGGTCAAAAAAATCACCATCCCAGCCCGCAACTCTTGGAGAGTATGGAACACAAAACCAATTGCGGCAGGATGATTAATACCGAGCATTTCAATAAAATAAGCTGTCACAAAAATAAACATTGTATGTTCAGGGGGGTTCTCCTGCCCACCCCACTCATTAGGGGATTTTTTTTGACATTCAATTTAAATGCCGCAACAGCTTACACTGCCTTGAATGACTCGATAACTATGCAATAGCGCGATCGACAAAAATTGAGCTACAATCAAAATATCTACTCAGCACAATCATACCGAATCATGTTCGCAGAAGCAAACGCCACACTTTGGCCCAGTCTCATTACTGTTTCAGCATTAATTCTCTACTTCATTGTTACCATCAACGTCGGCAGAGCCCGATTCAAACACAAAGTTTCTCCCCCGCAGATGACAGGAAACCCAGACTTTGAGCGGGTAGTGCGAGTTCAGCAAAATACCTTAGAGCAAATGATTTTATTTTTGCCCTCGCTGTGGCTGTTTTCGCAATTTATCAGCCCAATTTGGGCAGCAGGTATCGGCGCAGTTTGGATAGTTGGACGCATTTTGTTTGCTTGGGGTTACTATCAGGCTGCCGAAAAACGAGCAGCAGGATTTGGCATCAGTACATTAGCTACTTTAACTTTGCTGGGCGGTTCCTTAATTGGCATAATTCTGTCCCTGCTGAATATCAAAGTCGGCGGTTAAAAGATAGTGTCGGTCAATCAACAAGGGTTAAATCCCTCACCCATAAAAATGGCGGATATTGGCTCAATTTCTAATTTACCCCATAGCTGTTGACTCACAGAGGGCGATCGCAAATGCTTCGTTCTAGAATTGATTGGTCATACCCCCAACAAATTCGCCAACAGTCTCTGAAAACGGCCGCTACACTACACTAAGTCCGAACGGTGCGCCACAGACTCAATAAATAATCAAAGTTATGTTTAACTTTGATTTGGTGTCACCTATTCCCGGCATACTCGCCACACCTGACGCCCTAAATCTAATTTTTTCAATCACCTTCAGGAGTAAATATGTCAGAAACCAATAAACCCGTATTTCAAATTAGCCAGCAACTTTTTCAGCAGCTAGCAGAGTGGCAAGAAAAACTGCAAGTCGAAGATGAATTAGCACGCGAGTTAGAAGACGATCCACCAACAGAGGTAAAAACTCCTCCCGACAGTGATGAACAGCATTCTCAAACAAATAATTCCTAGCTTGTCCCTAGCAGCATCTTTGGCATTTCCGGGTGCTGTCTTAGCTCTACCGCTGACACCCAGCCAAATTCAGCAAGTTAATAGCGGTTTGTTTCCTTCTAATTCTCAAGATTTCTTTGAGCAAGGCAATCGCCAACTGGAAAGGGAAATTGCCATAATTTTGTGGCAAAACAATGCCACTTCTGCAGGCAATATTTTGGAGATTGATGAAAAATTGCTCTCTCATCTTTGCCGCGAAGATTTTCAAATCTCCGGGCAGCATTCTGATACAATCAGTTCTGCTGATTTTTCTAGTTTTAATGCACAAGTGAAAGAGATTTGTAGGGAAAATTAAAATCTAAATGAGGTAAAAATTAAAAGTTTCGTGTTAATGGATAAAGCAGCAATGACAAAATTGAAACTAGCAATGCTGGAAGCGGAAACGGTGGCTCAATTGGCGGCAATAATTATTGATTATACTCATGAGGAAATGATGCAAGTTTTTGGCGTTCTACAATGGGAAGAGCAGGCGAGAATTAAGGATATTTGGAAGACTGTTAGTTAAAGTAGATTGGTCTAAATCAGAGGTTTTAATTTTTAACCGCAGATGTAAGCTGATAGACGCAGATGAACGCAGATTTAATTTTGTTAGTGTTCGCTGTGTATAATAATTTTAATTTGTACACAGCGAACAATGACATATCTAAACTAGGCATTCGAGGCATAATTGGCGGAAACGATCGCCCCGCTGCTCGAAGTTTTGGTATTGATCGAAGCTGGCGCAAGCTGGCGAAAGCAGGACGACTTTAGCATTGTTCTGTTTGCCTAATTCTGCGGCTCTGGGCACTGCTCTTTCCATTGTTTCGACGATTTCCCAAGCATTATAATTTGCTTGTTCGAGCCGATCGGCAAAAATACCTGCCGCATCCCCAATTAGCAGCACTCCCACAGCTTTGGCCTTGATTGTATCGATCCAAGCGCGATCGTCACCTTCTTTGGGATCGCCCCCCGCAATCAAAATCGCCGGTGCGCTGACAGCAGCCAACCCGACTTGTGCCGCATCGTAATTAGTAGCTTTGCTGTCGTTGATGAAATCTATGCCTTCCCAAGTGCGGATGTGTTCGAGACGGTGCGACACTCCGGGGAATTTAGCAATGGCTTGGGCGATCGCACTTCGATCGAGTCCCGCCAAATTAGCCGCTGCCACCGCCATCAACAAATTTTGCAAATTGTGCTCTCCCACCATCCGCAAAGACGAAGTCGGCAGAATTTTTTCGCTTTGAGCAATTACCCAACCGTCTTCGATGTAGGCTCCAAAACTGCGTTTTCCCAACAATTCTTTTTCACCTTTAACACTCGTCCAACACGCATCCGGCCAAATGTCAACTCCTTGCTGCCGCAAACCAGGATCGTCGCCGTTAATGACTTGCAATTCCGACTTTTTCAGCAAATGCGCTTTAATGTTGTAGTAATTTTCTAAAGTTTTGTGGCGGCTGAGGTGATCCGGTGTTAAAGTCGTCAAAACTCCGATTCGCGGTGCTACAGACGGCGAGGATTCTATCTGATAGCTGCTGATTTCTGCGATTACCCAATCCGGCTGTTTTTCGGCCAGAGCTAATTCGCACGCAGCATAGCCAATATTGCCGCAAGCGGGAGCGTGAAGCCCTGCTTCTGCAAAAATAGCAGCAATTAAAGCAGTAGTTGTAGTTTTGCCGTTAGTGCCAGTAATTCCCACCCAAGGAGCTTTGAGATAGCGCCACGCCAACGCCATTTCTCCGATTGTTTCAATCCCTAACTCTCTGGCGCGCGCTAATGCTGGGCTGTCCCAGGGAACTCCCGGACTTACTACTATTAATTCTATCGATTTGTCTGGTTCAAAAGTTTTACCTAACTCAACTGCAATTCCTTCGCTGGCGAGTTCCTGTTGCTGTTCGAGCAAATTTGGGGACGATGAGCGATCGCTCAGCGTTACTTCCCATCCTTCGCGTTTTAGCAGTCTGGCGGCGGCATTCCCCGATTTTCCTAATCCAATAATGTGAGCTATCGGCATATGTTATGTGTGTGATGGAGCGAATTTCCCTGGTTTTGTAAGTTTATATCTTAACCTTTTGTTTGCCATGACTTATTGGCCGTTAGGCTTAATTTTTTAAGGAATGCGTCTCTCCAGTTCTTCTATCTTTTCTTCCAAGCGGACAATCTCTTTTGCTAGACAGCGAGCGTGATAGGATAATCAGCCTGAGAAAAAATACATTATAAAAAATAAGTATTGCACCTGCACTCCAAGGTCATGGTAGTATCTAAATACTATTAGATACACTATGAATACACTGAGCGCGAACACCCAGAACCGATTTGGGTTTTGCGCCATATAGCGAATAATTTCCCTGTTATTCATTGTTAATACCTTCCCTACTTTTGCAACTTTTGCAATGATATTTAAGTCAATTTTATCGAAGTCTAGATCCCCCTAAATCCCCCTTAAGAAGGGGGACTTTGAGAATACTCTTGTCCCACCCCCTACTCCCCTTCTTAAGGGGGCTAGGGGGGATCTAGACTCGACGATCAGCCAGATATACAGAGGGTTTTCTTCGGTTGACACCAATCGCTGGAGTGCCCGCCCTACAATTTTATTCTAACTTTTGACGATCGCCCCAAAGTCAGCCAACACCCGCGCGTGATTCCGCAGCAAACCCAATAAATTCAAGCGATTGCGCTTAATTTCCTCGTCAGAATCCATCACCAAAACGCTTTCTGGCCCGTCAAAAAAGTTGCTGACAGTCGGAGCAATTTCAGTCAAACTCTCTACTAATTGTTGGTAATTCCGAGTTTGTTTGGATAGCTCGGTTTGCGGCACTAACTGCACCACAGCATCGTAAAAAGCTTGTTCTGACGACTTTTGAAATAACTCTGGTTTCACCGCAGTTTTCGGTTCCAATTGTGTTTTATCCAAATCACCTTGAGCCGCCAAACGAGTTGAACGGTTGACTGTTTCGTAAATCAGATCCAATCTCTTGTCATTGCGGATTTGTTGCAAAAACAGCGCTCTTTCCAGCGCATCCAACAAATCTCTCAATGCTCGTTCGGTATATTCTGGGTCGTTTTCTCCCAAAACTGCATTCACCAAATCGTAATCTACGTGTTTTTCTTCTTGCAGCAAAGTCCGAACTCTTTGCAGGAAAAATTCGTATAATTGCGATAGCAACTCCCCCGGTGTTTCGGAACGCGTTACGGTAAATTCTGCTCCAACTTCTGCGATGATTTTGTGCAAATTGATAGGCAACTGAGCGGCCCAAATAATGTTAATTATGGCATTGGCAGCGCGGCGCAAAGCGAAGGGATCGGAGGAACCTGTCGGCAACATTCCCAAGCCGAAAATGCTGACTAATGTATCTAATTTGTCGGCTATTCCGACAATTTGACCTGTGAGAGTTTGTGGTAATTTGTCCCCCGCACCTTTGGGCAAATAATGTTCAAAAATCGCTGTGGCTACTGCTTCGGGTTCGCCGCTTGCTAAGGCGTATTTCTGCCCCATGATTCCTTGCATTTCGGGAAGTTCGTAAACCATTTGGGTAACGAGGTCGGCTTTGCAAAGTAAGGCTGCTCTTTCTACGCAAGCTTGCTCTTCCTCTGTGATTTGCAGTTGAGTGGCGATGAGGCTGGCAATCTTGCACAGCCGATCGACCTTAGCGCGCACTGTCCCCAAATCTTCCTGGAAAGTGACTGTTTCCAACTTCGGCAAATAATCCTCTAGAGGCTTTACCAAGTCTGCTTTGTAGAAAAACTCACCGTCGGCCAATCTCGCCCGCACGACTCGCTCGTTACCGGCGGCAATTATCGCCGATGCGGCAGGAGATCCGTTGGAAATTGTAACGAAACAGGGCAGAAGTTCGGGATAATCTGGGTTTTTGAGGATGGGGAAATAGCGCTGGTTTGTAACAATAATTGTGGTGATTACTTCCGGCGGCAATATCAAAAATTCTTCGTCAAATTTGCCTACTACTGCGTTCGGCCATTCTACTAAGTCGGTGACTTCTTCTAACAAGTCTTCGGTAATGTCCGCGTAACCGCCTTGTGTTGTGGCGGCGGCTTCTACTTGTGCTTGAATTTGAGTTTTGCGCCCT
The DNA here is from genome assembly GCF_015207455.1 of Microcoleus sp. LEGE 07076. Lineage (GTDB taxonomy): Bacteria > Cyanobacteriota > Cyanobacteriia > Cyanobacteriales > Microcoleaceae > Microcoleus. Next base: position 12,013 of record NZ_JADEWV010000108.1, on the reverse strand, counting down.
TTTCGATCGACTTCGACGCAAGCAGCCCGCAGACACCCGACATAATCTTCGGCTTGGGGAATCGAAACAGGCTGCGGATGTAACACCCGGTGTCCTTGGGAAATTCGATCGCTCTTGACTGTATCCGAACCGCTGACCAATTGGATCGGCAGTACAGTATCATCTAACAGCGCTACGATCGATCGAATCGGGCGAGGAAACTTCAAATCTCCGTCAGCCCACCGCATAAATCTTTTACCTTCCAACTTATTAATCCACTGCGGCACAAGTTCAACCAAAATATCCGCACTCAGCCGCCCCGGAATCTGTTTGAGCGCAAACACAAAATCGCCTTTATCCGTAGCCCGAACCGACAAAGCATCAATTTCTACGCCCTGCTTTTTGGCAAAACCTGCCGCTGCTTTTGTCGGTTTGCCATCTTTAAAAGCCGAACTCGCAGGCGGCCCTTTTACCTCTTCTTCTCTGTCTGATTGCTTAACTGGCAGTCCTTCGATTAGAACGGCCAAACGCCTCGGAGTAGCGTATACATTAATTGAGTTATTTGTCAAGGATTGTTCTGCCAGAGTTGCAGGCACGAGCCGTTCCCACTGGTGGGCGCTGCTAGCGACAAAAGATGCGGGCAATTCTTCGGTACCGAGTTCTAATAAAAAGTTAGGCATATTACATCGTTGGGTGTTTTGGTCAACGGGCAAGTGAACTACCGGTTCGATCGTGAAAAACTTACGGATCGCCAGTGAAAAAAAACCTGCAATTGATCTCGCGATCGTCCAATGACAGAATTATTTTACCCATGCACAAGTCCTAATTAAATCCAAAAAAGACTCAAAAAATCAGCATACCACGTAAAATCGGGGGTGAAAGATATTCAAGAGCAGCACATGACCTTGGCGGAAAGACTGGCACAAGACTGGAAGTTGCGACTCGAACAAGATTGCCGGGACGAGAGTTCTAGCACTCGCGAGAGTGTTGTCCGCTGGCTGTTGGGAGAGGGGCCAGAAAGATGGGACACTTTTGGTGCGGCTCAATTGAGCGTCGCCTCTGGGGCGATCGACTTTTTATATCGAATTTTGCTTTCTCGGTATCTGGGAGTACCGCCTGAAAAAGCTTACCGCAACTTGATCGGGCGGCTGGGCGGTTTGGTGGTGCTCCGGCAAAAAATCCAAGCGTGGGTTTCCCTGAGCCGCGACAGACAGCGGAGTGCGGTGGAGGTACTGCAAGAAGTGATTCAGGAAATGCTCAATTCCGATCGCTACCTGCAGCAGCAAGTCGCCTGGATTGCCGAATGCACAACAGACAAACGCCTGCGAAATGCTTTGCTGCTTGCGAGTACCGAAGAATACTGCTTGCGGCCGATCCGCAACCAGCCGCTGCTAGTGTACCGCTTCGTCAACTACCTGCGGCGTTCCCAGCGGGGCGGGTTGACGCAAGTCCCGGCGGGAGACTGGGTGCGGCTGGTGTCGGAACAAATTCTACCCGACGATACAGACGAACCGCTCAGCCTGCTAGACGAACAAGCGATGTCCGATTATCGAGAAAATCAAGCTTGGGAAGAGCGACAAGCGGGGCGGCAGATTGTCCAGCAAGAATTTGAGAATTACTTGGCGGCCCAAGTCGATCCGCTGGCTTCTCAGTGGCTGCGGCTTTACCTGCAAGGCCGTTCCCAAGAAGCCATTGCTGAGGCTTTAAAAGTTCCGGTGAAACAAATTTACCGCTTGCGAGAAAAAGTCAGTTACCACGCGATTCGAGTTTTTGCGGTCAAACAAGCACCGGAATTAGTCGCTAGCTGGCTGGAAACTTCGCTCCAAGAACACAGTTTGGGCTTGACTCCGACTCAGTGGCAGCAATATTTAGAAAACCTGACGCCGGTGCAGCGGCAGTTGGTAGAATCGCTTAAAGCAGGGAAGAGTGTCGAGAAAATTGCCTCTGAATTAAAGCTAAAAACTAATCAAGTCATCGGCGAGTGGAGCAAACTATATTTAGCAGCTCAATCCCTCCGCAACGAATAGATTTACAATTGGTTGCCGGCAATTCCTAATTCTTAATTGACGGTAGGATTTTGCAAAATGCTTGCTACTAATCGATTCCCGAACAGCTACAAAATCCTGCGATTTTTTCCCCGGAAAACTGCCAGGTCGCCCGTGGCGATCGGCTGGGGTAATATCGCTCCGGATTTCGTAGCTCAGGCGTAAAAATATCGATATCGTTACGCTCGCGGCGAACTCTTTGGGGTAAAATATGAGCAGCGCGATCGACTCGTCAGGATTCTTGAACCAATCCTCAATTTAGCCGTTGCCCGTCAATCCTCGGTTGGGGTGCATCTGTCAAACTTGCACGTTAATGGCGATCGTTCTGTAGTTGCCAGCCACTGGCTCAATCTCGCGCGAGCCATGATAGTTCGCCATCAGCGCTCCAGTCATCATCTACTAATTGTCAATCTTTCGGTAGATTTTGAGACGCCAACACACAAAGGAAAAAATTCTGGGACTAAAGATTTTTTTTGATACAAGCTTCCGCTTTCAGGGGACTGTCTCCTAGGGGGAACTTGCAGCGTTTAATTCTATAAATCAGCTTGTTGTGGCGCGCTCGATCGCGCTTGCGACTAAAGAACAGCCAATGGTACATACATCTTCAACAGACTCGGCGGCTACAATGGACTCCGATCGAATATTTCAACTAATCGACACAGTTGTCCCCTTTGAAGCTTGCCTTTACTATCAAGTTTTGCCTTTATCTCTAGAAGGCAATATATTTACATTGGGCGTAGTCGATGGGCAAGACAACTCCGCCTTGGACTACGTGCAGCGGATTTTAGCTTACATGAATTGCTCAGTCACAACCGAGCAAATTGCCTCGGAAACTCAGCGCTCAATGCTCTCAGCTTACTTGCTCCACGGCAGCCAAGTCACAGAACCGGGCCCAACAGAAACCGCAGCAATCCCAACACTCAAAAACCCCGCACCAGCAACTTCACACTCCGAATCAGAAACCCTACTGTCAGTCCCACAACCCTCCATTTCTCCTGGCGAGGAGTTTCAAACAGCCTCGGCAGCAACCGACACCTCAGCAGGCGCTGAAGTTGACCCGACGCCTGCCCCGATGCCTGTTTTGGATGTCGAACCCTTGCACTTGTCAAGCCCTGTCGAAGTTTTGGCAACTTTGCCAGCGCCCCAACTGCTGCAAGAATTGCTCGGTAGAGTGCTGCTAGACGGTATTGGCCGCCTGTTTTTTGAGCGACCTCAGTCGCAAGGCCGTATTCTTTGGAGTCAAGACGGCGTTTTGAAATCGATCGTCGAAGGTATCGATCCGGTGCTGTTTGAAGAAGTCATCGACGAGTTGAAGCGGCTGACGGATATGCCTGTTTCCCCCGTGGAACATCCGAAACAAGTCGAAGTTGAACGCATATATCAAAACACTCATTTGCTGTTGCGCTTGCGGGTAATGGCAGTAGGCGGCAAGGAAGAAGCCACGCTGCAAGTGCTGCGCGGGGCGGCTTTGAGGTTTTACCAGCAGCAGCAGTTGTCTAGTTTGAGTCGGGAGGCGCTGCAGCTGGCAAAAGAATTGCAGCGGAAAGTGAATCTAATGCGCGATCGAACTCGGCTTTCTCCTTTGCCTTTGGAAGGTTTACCCGCTTTGGAACAAGTTGTCAGAAATGTTGACGGTCAACTTGAAGCTTTGATGCACGAACAAAATCCCGAGGAGTTATAATTAGAAATAGTTGTAAGTTTTGAAATTTTTTTAACTCAAATCTAGCCAGGTCAAATAAATAACAATAATAATAATTAGGTTCGTAGTCAGGACTAAAGTCCTGACTCATCCAAATCTAAAGCAGGACTAAAGTCCTCACTACAAACCTTTGTGAGTGCAGTTGTGCGATCGCACGCAATATGATCAGTGCTCAAAAATATCCTTGTACTGCAACAAATCCAAAGTTACAAAAACCGACAAACTCTCAAAACATTGCCGTGCAATTTCCCAGCGTTCCTCTCGCTGCAACATCCCCGTCAACTTTTGTTTAGCGCTCAGCAAATAGCGGACATCATTCGCAGCGTAGCTCAGTTGCTCGTCTGAAAGACCATCAAAATTTCCCCAATCCGAACTTTGAGAAGTTTTGTTGAGTTCTACTTTTTCCAACTCTTGAATTAACTCTTTAAGTCCGTGTCTGTTGGTGTAAGTTCTCGCTAACTTGCTTGCTATTTTTGTGCAGAAAACAGGTGCAATGTCAATACTTAAATTGTAGCGCATTGTTGCCAAATCGAAGCGTGCAAAGTGAAACACTTTCTCAATATTCGGGACTTCCATTAACTTTTTTAAATTCGGCGCCGCCGTCTGGCCTTTAGCAATCCGCACCGCCGCAACTTTACCTCCGGCGTCGCACAACTGCACCAAACACAAGCGATCGCGCCACGGTAGCAAACCCATCGTTTCAGTATCAACGGCGATCGCCTCAGCCGTCAAATAATAAGATAACAGAGCATCGGAAATATCGCCATCGCACACTTGAAAATCTGCAAATTCCATTCTTGGTTACTTGTTAGTGGTTATTGGTTATTGGTTAGTGGTTAGTGGTTAGTGGTTAGTGGTAATCAGGAATCGGGAATTAGTAATTGGGAATTGGTAATTAGGCAATTTTCCCTCTTTCCCCCTCTCTCCCTCTCCCCCTCTTCCTTCATCTTATCGACTGCGGACAAAAAGCTGAGTAAAATAATACTCCCCTTTGGCATTTTTGGCAATCGCAATCCCAGTTAAATTAAATTGACTTTCGATATTCTTGCGGTGACCCTCACTTTTAATCCAACCCTCAACAGCATTGCGAACCGGGTCGCTGAAGCCCATATTATAAGCAACATTTTCAGCTACACTTTGATAGGGAACAGTAATTGCTTTCGCCCGCCCTTCAAACCCATCATGGCTAAATTTAACTTTCCCACTCGCCATATTTTCGCTGTGAATTCTGGCTATCTGACTAATTCGCGGATCGACAGTCAGCGGCGGCAACTTTTTCGAGGCTCGATATTGATTGATCTGTTGGTTGACAGCTTTTTCTAACTCAGCAATTGAACCAGAAGCAAAAGTTGTGTTCATCGAATTGGGTGGGGGAGATTGTGTAACAATCAGTTGGGAACAATTAGGTAAAATTGCTATAAATCCTAGTGATATGAAAACCAAAGATTTGTACATTACTTAGAACAATAAATAAACTGAATTGTTAGATTATGTCCGGTTAATCACCCTCTTAGTCCGCGGAGGCGGACTACCCTTCGGGAAGGCTAACACGTTTGTGTAAACCTGGTTTCAACCGCCGAGTTTTTATAACCGGACATAATCTTACCCATTCCTACAGAGCGATCGCCCGAAATTCCGGTAAACTAGATATTCAGAACCTTCGCCACAGTGTTCACATCTTTGTCACCGCGTCCCGAACAGTTGAGGACAATGCGCGGACTGCCAGTTAGCTGCGGACAAAGAGTCTCCAAATAGGCGATCGCGTGAGCAGTTTCCAAAGCCGGAATAATCCCCTCCAACTTCGACAATCGTTGAAAAGCATCCAAAGCTTGTTCATCAGTTACGCTATAATATTCAGCCCTGCCGGCATCCTTCAAATAACTGTGTTCCGGCCCCACGCCCGGATAATCCAAACCCGCACTAATCGAATGCGGCTCAATCACTTGACCCTCATTATCTTGCAGCAAATAACTCATCGCCCCGTGCAGAACACCCACACTTCCCTTAGTCAAAGTAGCAGCGTGTTTGTCCGTATCCACACCTTCGCCCGCCGCTTCAATACCAATCAATCTGATAGTTTCTTCCCCGACAAACTCGTGAAAAAGACCCATTGCATTAGAACCGCCGCCCACGCAAGCTAATAAAATATCCGGCAAACCATTCCATTTTTCTAGACACTGAGCGCGGGTTTCTTGACCGATCATTGCATGGAAATCGCGCACGATCATCGGGTAAGGATGCGGCCCCGCCACCGAACCGAGAATATAATGAGTAGTCTCCACATTAGTCACCCAATCGCGAATCGCTTCGGAAGTCGCATCTTTCAGCGTTCCCGTACCCGCCGCCACCGGGCGCACTTCCGCACCCATCAGCCGCATTCTAAACACATTTAAAGCCTGTCTTTCCATGTCGTGAACGCCCATGTAGACAACACATTCCAAACCAAAACGAGCGCAAACAGTAGCAGTAGCAACGCCGTGTTGGCCCGCACCAGTTTCAGCAATTACCCGCTGTTTTCCCATGCGTTTTGCGAGCAATGCTTGAGCTAAAGCGTTGTTAATTTTGTGAGCTCCAGTATGGTTTAAATCTTCGCGTTTGAGGTAAATTTGTGGGCCGGTACCGTCTGCTTTAGCATAATGCTCTGTGAGGCGTTCGGCAAAATATAAAGGGCTGGGGCGGCCGACATAATCTTTGAGCAATTGTTGAAGTTGCTGTTGAAATTCCGCTTCGCTGCGGTATTTGTGAAAAGCCGCTTCGAGCTCGAATAAAGCCGGCATCAGGGTTTCGGGGACATATTTGCCACCGAATTTGCCAAATCTGCCGAGGGAGTCGGGGCGTTGGGCGGTGGTGGTTTCAGTGGTGAGACGCAGGGGTGTGACTGTCACAGACTTTGTGGGGATAATGGGACAGATTTTATTATATCGAGTGGATGCGGCGATGGGCGATCGGGTGTGCAAATCGCTGAAAGGTCGATTCGGTCGTTTTCGATCATCTCCAAAATTGAGTATTTGAAGAAAATTTATGCTTTATACGTGATTTATACGGAATGGGTATATTCAGGAGTGAATATATTCAGCAGCGAAGTTAAGTGCATGTTGATCTCAAACATGAAATACAACATACAACTAAGCAAGGACAAATCATGAACTCTATTTCTATTCTGCTTCAACAAGGCTCACGAGGTCCCGAAGTCACCAAGCTACAAGAAGGTTTGAAAAATTTAAATTTTGATCCAGGTATCATTGATGGTATTTTTGGGCCAAAAACTAAGCAAGCTGTCATCAATTTCCAAAAGTCCCAAAAACTGGTTCCCGACGGCATAGTCGGCGATAAAACTTGGGCTCAACTAAATGCAGCGAACAATCCACGTTCTAATTTTCAGGTAGTTAACGTACAAGAATTCATCTCTTCTGAAGGCATTACAGCGACTAATCCAAAAGCCGTAGCGGCACAATTGTTTAGGGGGTTGGAAGATGAAGAAGGAAGAAGTTATGAAGAGATTTCAATTACATATTCCCGAGAAGGAACATCTGTAATTTTATACACCCGAATAGGCCTAGCTGACGATTCAGTCGGTGCAGTACGACAGCGCGTTGAATTAAAACGCTACCAAAATAAATGGGAAATTATTTGGGTCGGACGGCAATTTCAGTGTCAACCAGGTCGAGGACATCAAGAGTGGTCTGGCATTATTTGCTCCTAATCGGGTTTTATTCCCTCGATATATAGAAACGCTTCAATCAGTGCCAACGTTTCTATGAAGGTATCGGGTTTATACCCACTTACTGGTGAAACTAATTGATTAGAACCCCGACAACTTCTGCGAAGTCGGGGTTCTTTGCTTGCGCCCGATCGCACTTAACCAACTAAAATTAAATTCCCCACCCATCTCAAACCCGCGCTTCAACAGAATTATCCATCTCCATCTTCTCTTCCTGGACGCCCTCAGCGGTTCACTCCTCCAGAAACAACGGTAAACGATATAATTCAATTGAAACCGGGGAATGTACGATCGCCCTGATAGCCAGCCAGGGAATGAATTCCCTGTCGAGAGAGCTAAAGTCAGTTTTAACTGACTGCTAATATCAAGTACAATCTATGTACAACCAACCGCAAATCTCAGAGATTATATTCCCTGAAAACTTATCTAAATCAACCATTCTCAAACACATTCTACAGTCCTCATAGCGAGGACTTTAGCTATGAGGCAGGGAATTCATTCCCTGCCGAAATGCCGAACTCATCGGCTACCCAGCCTAACTCCAAACACCAAACTACTATGAGTACATCAAAACCCAAAAACTCCGATACCAATAACCAATCAGGAAAACGAATTGTTTACTCCGAATTTGGCAATGTTGACAACTCCGCGGCCCTCCAACGAGGAATACAAGAAATTCCCCCAAATCAACAAAACCTCAAAATCGAAGCATCCCGAAAAGGACGCGGCGGTAAAACAGTTACAGTCATCAGCGGATTCCAGGGAAAACCCGAAACATTAGCAGCTTTGACAAAGCAGCTAAAAGCCCAATGCGGTACTGGCGGAACAGTCAAGGAAAATGAAATCGAAATTCAAGGCGAACACAAGCAAAAACTGCTAGAAATTATCACAAAGTTAGGCTACAAAGCTAAAATTAGTGGAGGGTAAATTAGTCAATACTCATCAGTGTATGGGCGGGGCGGGTTTATGATATACTTAATTTTAAACATAGATGGTTGGTAAAACCCGCCGCTACATCGCGCAAATTATACGATCGCCAATCAACCAGAAATGATCTTACCAATTACCGCCAATTTTTAATGTACACTCGACCCTTAGCTCGTTTGATAGAACAATTGCAGCGCTTGCCCGGAGTCGGCCCAAAAACAGCACAGCGGCTGGCTTTGCATATTTTAAAACGACCGGAAGAAGACGTGCGAGCCCTAGCTCAATCTTTGATTGATGCCAAAAAACAAGTTGGTTTCTGCAACGTATGTTTTCACTTATCCGCTGAACCTGTTTGCGAAATTTGTCGCAACACCAACCGCGACAGTTATACGATTTGTGTAGTATCAGAATCCCGCGATGTAATCGCCTTAGAAAAAACGCGGGAATACATCGGTAAATATCATGTTGTCGGCGGCGTTATCTCGCCAATGGATGGAATTGGCCCGGAACAACTGAACATTCAACCGTTAGTGCGCCGCGTCAGCCAGCAAAAGATTGGTGAAGTTATTATTGCGATTAGTCCCAGCGTGGAAGGCGAAACTACTACTCTTTATATCGGTCATTTATTGAAACCTTTTACCAAAGTTACGCGGATAGCTTTTGGTTTGCCGATGGGGGGGGATTTGGAATATGCGGATGAGGTAACTTTGGCTCGTGCTTTGGAAGGAAGGAGGGAATTGGATTAGTTTTTTCAATATTATTCGGCGGTTGAAACCAGTCAACAGTTAACAGTCAACATTATTCCGCTACAACCGGAATTGATCTAATACCAATTTAATGTAAAGTTGCATATATCTCGATCCCCCTAAATCCCCCTTAACAAGGGGGACTTTGATCGGAATCTTGTTCCCCCCTTGTTAAGGGGGGCTAGGGGGGATCGGATTCGGGAGCAGCCTCATAAAAAATTGGTATAAAAAGTTAAACTAAGCAAAGTTACCGAGAGTGAAAAATCATGGCTAAGTTCGATCGACCTTTAAGCTACCCCACAACCCGCAAAACCGACGCATCTGACGACTTCCACGGCGTCCAAGTATCCGACCCCTACAGGTGGCTGGAAGACCCGGAATCAGAGGAAACTCAAGCCTGGGTGGAAGCCCAAAATGCAGTCACCTTCGGCTACCTCAGCCAAATCCCGGCGCGGGAAAAAATCAAACAGCGGCTGACTCAACTTTGGGATTACGAGAAATACGGCATACCTTTCAAAGAGGGCGATCGCTATTTTTACTACAAGAATGACGGGCTGCAAAATCAATCGGTACTTTATACTTTACCATCCCTAGACGGCGAAGCCAAAGTATTAATTGACCCCAACACACTATCAGAAGACGGAACCGTTGCTCTCAGCGGCATAGCTATCAGCGAAGACGGCAAACTAATGGCCTATGGTTTGTCAACTTCCGGCTCTGACTGGCAAGAATGGAAAGTCCGCGATGTGGAAACTGGCGAAGATTTATCCGACCATTTAAAGTGGCTGAAATTTTCGGGAGCATCCTGGACTCACGATAGTAAAGGCTTTTTTTACAGCCGCTACGATGAACCCAACGAAAAAACAAAACACGAAGATGTTAACTATTACCAAAAACTATTTTACCACAAGCTCGGAACTCCGCAATCGGAAGACATATTAATCTACGAACGACAGGATCAAAAAGAGTGGGGATTTAGCGGCGGTGTTACTGAAGATGGTCGCTACTTAATTGTAGCAGTTTGGCAGGGAACTGAAACTAAAAATTTGATTTTTTACAAGGATTTAACTGCACCGGAATCCAGCGTTGTCGAACTAATTAACGAATTCGAGGCTGAGTACAGTTTTATCGACAATGATGGGTCGCTTTTCTGGTTTCAAACAGATTTAAATGCTCCCCTGGGCCGCGTAATTGCGATCGACACCAACAACCCACCACCATCATCCCTCGCTAGCGGTGACAGTCAAGGGAAGTTCGCAGAAATTATTCCCGAAGCAGCCGAAACCCTTGGAGGTATTGGCATCCTCAACAATCAATTTGTCGCTTCCTATCTGAAAGACGCTTACACCCAGATTAAAATCTTCACCTTAGATGGCTGTTTCGTCCGAGAAATCGCCTTACCGGGAATCGGTTCGGCGGGAGGATTTGGCGGCAAGCGGCACGACACGGAAACCTTTTATGCTTACACCAGTTTTACTGCGCCAAACACGATTTACCGCTACAATATGGTGACAGATGAAAGTACAATTTACCGACAGCCCAAGGTAGATTTCAATCCCGAAGATTACGAGACAAAACAAGTATTTTACCCGAGCAAAGACGGTACCCACGTACCAATGTTTATCACGCACAAAAAAGGCTTGCATCTAGATGGTAACAACCCGACATACCTTTACGGTTACGGCGGTTTTAGCGTGTCGCTGACTCCGAGTTTTTCTGTTAGCAGAGTTGTTTGGTTGGAGATGGGCGGAGTTTATGTAACAGCTTGTTTGCGGGGCGGCGGCGAGTACGGCGAATCGTGGCACCAAGCTGGTACTAAGTTGAACAAACAAAATGTGTTTGACGATTTTATTAGCGCTGCGGAATGGTTGATCGAAAATAAGTATACCAAACCGGCTAAATTGGCGATCGCAGGCGGCAGCAACGGCGGTTTATTGGTGGGGGCTTGCATGACTCAGCGACCGGAATTGTTTGGTGCAGCATTGCCGGCAGTCGGCGTTATGGATATGTTGCGCTTCCACAAATTTACCATTGGCTGGGCCTGGACTTCGGAATACGGTTCGCCGGAAAATCCCGAAGAATTTCCGACAATTCACGGCTATTCTCCCCTGCACAATCTGAAACCTGGAACCGCTTATCCGGCGACAATGATTACAACTGCCGATCGCGACGACAGAGTAGTTCCGGCCCACAGTTTCAAGTTTGCTTCAGCTTTGCAAGAAACCCACGCCGGAGAAAAGCCGGTGTTAATTCGGATCGAAACCAAAGCGGGTCACGGCGGCGGCAAACCTACTGCTAAAGTCATTGAAGAATTAGCGGATGAATGGGCTTTTTTGGTGCGCGAACTGGATATTGACGCTTAGTAAGCCCCCTGATTTGCGGTTGCATTTCCTAGGCCGTGCAGCGCGCACGAGCACCGTCGGGCGCGCACTGCACGCAACATTTATCTCGTAGGAGTTTAAAATAATTTTTGACCGAAATAATCTGGGAACATCTCTGGCTGTGCAAAAAGCATTTTTTGTTTGAGTGCGATCGCCCATTCAAGCAAAACTGAGGATTAGTAAAAATTGTTAAGGATCGCGAATTAAATAATTTAGAAAAGTTGGTGGGAGGGGCGTCCCACCCGTCCTTTCGCCCATCCCACAATAACAATAAAGATTGTAAGTTATTTAATTATCCTAAGTCTGACTTTTCCTAACTTCTATTTCATCATATTAATTTTTGTATATTTGAGTGGTCGTTTTGACATTTTTTTGAGATCGCTTTTCTCAGTGAGTTTAGTGCCAATGTCAAGGGGCAACATTAGTCAATCGAATCTAAAATTAAAAATTTTACAATTCTCAAAAACAGATTTTTCAGTGAAATTACGGTGAAACTTAAGTAAAAAGTAACACTT